>JBAVUZ010000109.1:0-4142 GCA_049697035.1 Candidatus Angelobacter sp.
GCACTGAGCCGTCATAAATTGTGCTGCCCACGCGCACCAGAACACCACCGAGCAGACCGGGATCTTGAGAATACGTTGCCCTCACAATCTTTCCGGTAACCACAGCCAGTTGCTGTTCCAGCGATTTCTTCTCCGCCGTAGATAGTTCGCGCACCGAGCTCACTTTTGCGTCAGCGATGCCTAAGCGCCGGTCCAATTCCCGCTTGAATTGTTCCAGCACGTCGCCAATATTGCCGATGCGCCGGTTGTCAATCAACACGGCCAGAAAGTTCCGCAGCATTTTTGTAGCGCCAATGTGCTGGATAATCGAATCCAGCAGCTTAAGCTTCTGCTCCCGACTGACGGCGGGATTCTGCAATACATTCCGCAATTCGCGGCTGCTGTTCACCACATCAGCCATTTGCTGAAATTCGGCGACCGTCTTTTCCGGATTTAACTTGTTCTTGACTGCCACGTCTGCGTAAGCGCGCGCATACCGGCCCAGGACTGCTGCCATTTAGTTGCCGTCCTTTCCCATCTGGGCGGTAAAGGCGCGCACCAGGGCTTCATCGGTATCTTTGCTCACGCGAATTTTCTTTTCCGCCAGCTCCACCGCCAGCTCCGCCACACACGCTTTCAATTCGCGGCGCGCGGAATTTGCCGCCATCTCAATCTCCTGCTCGGCGGAGGCCACAATCCGGCGGCGCTCTTCTTCACCGGCAGCCAGCAAACGCTGCTCTTCGGCTTTGGCGTTCTCGTCAGCCTCACGCTGCATTGCGGCGATATCGGCATCCAGGCGGGAAAGCCTTCCTTCCACGTCCGCCAGCCGACGGCGAGCGTCTTCGCTCATCTTGCGGGCTTCTTCAATGCCTTTTTGAATGGTCGATGTGCGTCCCCTGAAATAGCCAGGCAGAATCTTGCGCATCAGTCCGGCCATGGCGAAAAAGATCACGGCAAAATTCAGGCCGAAACAGAGCCAGTAAGCCCCGTTATTCGTCAGACCGGTATGGCGGGCAATCCACCTGACTGCGGGAGCGTTGCGGATTGCATCTGCTTCACCGCCGTTTTCCAGCTGTTGTTCACCCTCGTGTTTGGGTGAAGGATTTGATGGTTGTGCTTGCCCCTGCGCAGCGCTCGCGGGCTTTGCGCCTTCCTGGGCTCGCAATGTCCCAGCAGGCATAATTGCGGCACCCAGCCACACCAGGATTGCGAAAACCAAAACTCTCTGGCCAAATTTTTTCATATTACCGGCCCCCTGCTGCCGCAGCCGGTTTCAATATGGTGGCGATTACCTGGTCGGCCAGCACATTGGCCTGCTGTTCCAGTGCTGCCTTGGCTCCGACCGTATCTGTCTCCAGCGCCGCCCGGGCTTTTTTTACCATCTCGCCGGCGTTCTTGCGCGATTCCGCCAAGGCGGCGTTGCGCTCATCCATTACGCGCTGGCGGTTGGCCTGCTGGGCTTTATAGATCTGTGACCGTGCTTCGCGAACTCGCTGCTCATATTCCGCTGTGCGCTTTTCGGCAATGGCGATTTCCTGCTGCGCGCGCTCGATGGCGCCTTCCGTCAGGGCATGCCGCTGCGCCAACACCTGCCGGAGCTTGTTATGCACCAGAAAAGTGTATGCCGTCCACAGGACCAACACAGAGATGATCGTGGGGATGGATTTAATCAGTAATTCGCCTATTTGCCTGAGTACCGTGTCCATGCAAAATAATCTTTAAGTTGTTGTGAACAAGAAGCGGTCGGGGGCTATCACCAAACTCTTTAAGTTAACATTCTGTTTGAGGCAGTGTCAACGCGAGCAGCCACTTTGGAAGGCTGTTCCTCGTCCAATCGGGAACATTGTTTCGCTTTCACCACTACGCAACTCTTGATGACTGAAATTCCAAAATTCAGCATCTTCGGTTTTCATAAAAAGCCCGCTGCGGCTATCATTCCGCCCATGACTATCCTCTATATATTGCTTGGCATTCTGGTTGGCGTCCTTTCCGGAATCGTGGGAATTGGCGGCGGCATCATGATCATTCCCGCGCTGGTTTATTTCTTCCATATGAGCCAGCACAAGGCCCAGGGAACATCGCTGGCGGCGCTGCTGTTGCCCATTGGCGCGCTCGCCTTCTGGGAGTATTACAAGGCAGGAAATGTTGACCTGAAGGCCGGTTTGCTGATCGCTTTGGGCTTTCTTGTCGGCGGTTATTTCGGCGGACTCTGGGCCCAGCACCTGCCAGAAGTGGTCTTGCGCAGGGTGTTTGGCACTTTGCTGGCAATCATTGGCATCCAGTTACTACTGTCACGGGGATGATTGCATTTTTCACCGTCATCGGCACCAGCGCCGGAATGTTTTCATCCTTTATTTACAAGGGTTTTCGACCGGACGCGAGGCACGGTTATCAAGATAATCATATAGGTATAAAAAGAGTTGGCAGATCGCTTGACTTCCCCCATGAGTGTCCTAAAATGGACTTATCACCTCCGATCCGATTCAGGATCGAATGGGCTTGTGGGCAAGGAAACCGTCACCGCTTCTTGCTCTCAGGCCCATTTTGAATTTTGGCTTAGCTTCGCCAGCCCAAAATGGCTTTTGGCTCTTAGCCATTAGCTCCTGGCTTTGTCTCGAAATCAGCTTTTAGCTCTTAGCCATTGGCTCTTGGCTTTGTCTCGTGCCGCACGCTGATTTCATGTCCGAGTGAGAGCTCATTCGTTCCATTCGTGGCTCTTCCGCTGGATCCCCATCCGGAGTTAAATTAAGAGAGTCAAATGAGAAATGTAATCTTCGGAATCAACATTACGCTGGATGGCTGCTGCGACCACACAACACAATTTGCGGATGAAGAGATCCATGAATATTGGACGGGCGTCCTGCGAGATGCTGACCTGCTCGTCTATGGGCGCAAGACCTACGAATTGATGGTCCCTTTCTGGCCTGACGTGGCAAAAACGCAGTCGGCGACAAAAGCATTGAACGAATTTGCGCGAGTGTTCGACTCCATCAAGAGAATTGTTTTTTCACGAACCTTGGACAGCGTTGAAGATAAAAATGCGAGGATTGTTCGTGGGGACATGCGCGACGAAATGCTTAAATTGAAACGGGAACAAGGCAAAAATATTTTAGTCGGCGGCGTAGATATTCCTTCGCAGCTGATCGAGCTTGGCCTGGTGGATGAATTTCGTATTGTGATTGGCCCAGTCATTGCCGGAGAAGGCAGACGGCTGATGGAAGGTGTTAGCCTTCCGGAGAAATTGCAGTTAAAACTTGTTGAGCCAAAGATTTTTAAATCTGGATGCGTTGCGCTGCGATACCTGAAACAGTAAATAGGCTCTTAGCCATTGGCTCTTGGCTCTTGGCTCTCGGCTCTTGGCTCTCGGCTCTTGGCTCTTGGCTCTCGGCTCTTGGCTCTTAGCTCTTGGCTCTTGGGTTGTGTATATCTGGCGCAATGAAACATTCCCGGTTTTTCTGATTACAGTTTTTCCGAAGAACGAGAAAGAAAGCCTGTCGATGGCTGAGCGCAACGCGCTAAAGAAACGGGCCGATAGTATTTTCGAGACCTATGGGAGCTAGCATGAAAAAACGCAATTCGAGCAGATGATGAATGGCCTTAACGACGTTGAGGCTTTTCTTGCCGGGAAGCAAGAAGGATTCAAGGCACATGTGCCCCAGGAGGTTGATGTGAAGGCCATCCGCAACCGGCTTGGCATGACGCAAGCCAAATTCTCCGACACGTTTGGTTTTAGCCTTGATGCGATCAAGCACTGGGAGGGCGGAGGACCCCGGAAGCGCCGGCACGCACTCTGCTCACTGTGATCGACAAGAATCCCGCCGCAGTGCTCACTGCGCTCAATCCTGCTGCGTCTGCTGCAGCCGGCGGCCCATCCAACCCCACCACAGCCCACGCCAGGGTGGCTAGAAAGCGTCAGGCGTCTCGTGGCCTTACAAGACGAAAGGCCCATGCTGCCAGTGGCAAAAGAATCAGCAAGCGATGAACCTTTTGTTCGGAGCTAGATCGGCAGGAACCAGATCGCCGTTTTCTCGCTTACAAAGCTTTGGTTGCGCAATATGGGAAGCTAACTAAGCCGCCGGCGAATATTCTCGACGCTGAAATGGCCCTCAAAGCGGCTTTTGAGAAGGTGATTGAAGCGCATATACGAGAGGGGCGTCCGATCT
>JBAVUZ010000110.1:0-2551 GCA_049697035.1 Candidatus Angelobacter sp.
TCAGCCGACACGTTTGGCGAAGCCTTTGCCAAGGCGCAGCTTTCCGCCGGACAGGCATTGCCCACGCAAGGCACAGTTTTCATTAGCGTGATTGACCGCTACAAACAAGAATCCATTGAACTGGCGCGCCGTTTTGTTGAAATGGGCTTCAGCCTCGTCGCCACACATGGCACTGCTGACCGCCTGGAGCGTGCCGGGCTTGCTGTGGATCGCGTTTACAAGGTGAAGGAAGGTCGTCCGAACGTGGTAGACCTGATCAAGGGCGATCGCGTTCAACTAGTGGTCAATACGCCGCACGGCGCTGAGCCGTGGTTCGACGAAAAGGCCATCCGCCGCGCAGCGGTCACCAATCGCATACCCACGATCACCACGATGGCGGCTGCCTGGGCCGCGGCTGAAGGCATCGCCGCGCTGCAGCGGAATGAAGTGAACGTGCGCTCGCTGCAGCAATGGCACGGTGACAAGAGCAGCCATCCTTCGGCCGTCAGCACAAAGTAGTTTATATTGATACTCGTCGTGCGATACTTGCCCCGACAGGACCTAAAATATCCGCCAATAGCTAGGAAAGCCAATGACGTCACGTATGAAAAAGACCTTTGTCATCTTCCTCGGCGTGGCCTTAGTTCTGGTTCTCAGCTACCAGTGGTATGCCAAGGGCCAGCGGCGTGCGGTCGATCTTGCTGCGTGGGATGCAATCGGAAGATACCAACGAGAAGCGATGAGTTCATCCCCGTCTAATTTAGGAGAGCGCAAATTGGACGCAGAGAAAGCTCTGGCCGCAGTTAATGCCGATAGCCCGGCACATCAGCCTCTAATGTACATGCTTTACGCTTCCGATAATCTGTCTTTTGATGAAAGCCTGACGAAGAAAGCTATTCGCAATGGCTCATCGCTCTCCCTGAAGGATGTGCAAGCTAGGTCTCGACTGGATTACAGCGTCTACGAGACCTGTCAAAGCGCAGCAATAGCCGCAATTTATCACCAGAAGAGCGCAAGGGACATTTCAGGACTGCAAACTTGCAAAGACAATTACGATCGACTACCCAGCATGGCCGACACATTCTTGAAATAACTGCGTAGGGCTCTTGTTGTCCGCGCCAATCGCAGTTTCACCGAAAGTTGTTTCTGTGTGCTGAAATGTAATCTAGAATGAAGTAGGAGAAAGATTTATGGAATCTTCGGTTCAGGAATATGAATTTACAGCAACTGATCGCGAGCGGGCGAGCAAAGCCGAGATGCACGAAGTTCCACAATTGTCCGCCGACGAAATGGTTTGCGCGCAAAAATACGGATTCTCTGAGGAGAGGTTCGCGCGGGAGTTGCTGGCGAACAAATACGGCGAGGAGCGCTGGCGAGAGAAAGCACGTCTAATCGCAAAAAGATTAGAAATAGTGCTAAGTCAGCTAATTCCCAACACCAAATTATTCTTCAGCTTCAGCCCGGGTGTTGGCCCCCATCATCTCGTTGTGGGAAGCCGACCGATACCGATACAACGACATGAGCTTCTGAATGAAACTCCAGAAGAGCTTGACCGTCTATGTCGTCGAATTGCTGACGAGGTGCGCGCCTAAACTCATGGCGCTGAGAAGCAGAGCGTCCAAGGGTCATCGCAACAGCGGCATGGAACCAAGAGCAGTCAGGCCGCCTGCACTCAGTAAATCACACCGCCTAGCTCTATAGATTAAAATGCACAGTTCGAGATAGGAGACTGCAATGCTTCGTCGGACTGCGTTTCTTGCCGCACTAATCGTGGCTGTCGCCGCTGCGTCGTGGGCGCAAAAAAATCCTAGGCCTCTCCGCCCTGTCCACACTTTTTCCATCGTGGCTTTTGATCCCGCCACGGGCGAGATGGGCGTGGCGGTGCAGTCGCACTGGTTTGCCGTGGGAGGCGAAGTCCCATGGGCGGAAGCAGGCGTAGGCGCCGTGGCAACGCAGTCTTTCATCGATCCCAGTTACGGGCCGCTTGGACTGAACCTGATGCGCGCGGGCAAGAGCGCGCCGGATGCGCTACACGGTCTGCTAATCGCCGACGACGCTTGCAACGTGCGCCAGGTGGCGATGGTGGATACACAAGGCCGTGTGGCGACTTTCACCGGGGCCAAAGATATAGAACCTGCCGGCGGAATTGCTGGCTCTTCGACTGGAAGCCCTGTCGCGATCCAATGCGGCGGCCAGCCCGGCGGCGCAATGCAAACCGGCAAGAACTATGCCGTGCAGGCCAACCTGATGAGCAATGACCGGATCTGGCCCGCGATGTCAAAGGCCTATGAATCAACCAAAGGCGATCTGGCAGAGCGCATGCTTGCCGCTCTGGATGCCGCTCAAGCCGCCGGAGGCGACGTGCGCGGAAGACAGTCGGCGGCAATCGTGATTGTGCCCGCAAAAGGCACAGGCAAGCCGTGGCAGGATTATGTTTTCAATCTACGCGTGGATGACAGCGCCGAGCCGCTGAAAGAGCTTCGTCGGCTGGTAACTTTACAACGCGCTTATAACCACATGAATGCCGGCGACAAAGCCGTTGAACTGCATGACAATCCCGGTGCGCTGCGTG
>JBAVUZ010000111.1:0-4342 GCA_049697035.1 Candidatus Angelobacter sp.
GAGAAATGCTCCATGAGCGTAGCCAGCCATTTTCAAAAGTCAATTTTGATAAGTGTTCCGCCCAGCGGGCGCGCGCGGCATAGACGCGCTTGATCATCTGGAAGGACTGGGGATTCAGCTCAAAGACTGAGATGCTGCAAAACGTGTTGCGGTCCGGATCAAAAGCTTCGTAGTAATAAATCTTGCGGTTTTCCATCGTGCCATCGGACTTTTTTTTGCTCTCGCCAAAAATCCATTTGCGGTCAGGACGCAGATAAGTCTGCGCCGGCTTGCCTTTAATCATGTTGCGCAATGTTTCAACGCGCTTGTTGGCGTAAGGCAGATACCACTGGTCCAGAACAAAGAGGCCGCCGGCCAGCGTGGTGGCAATAACCAGAATCGGAATCACCGTGCGATAGATGCTGACGCCGGTGGCTTTCATGGCCGTAATTTCATTCGATTTCTGCATCAGCCCGAACATGACCAGCACGGTCAGCAGCACGGCCAGAGGCGTGATCTGGTAGAGCACTGAAGGAACAAAATTGAGCAGGTATTCAAGCTGGGTGAGCAGCGGAATTTTCTTTCTCACAATGTCGGAAAGCAGCTCAAAATACGTAAAAACCAGGAACAGGACCAGCAGGCTGGAAAGGATGAGCAGCAGATAACTCACAAAGCTGCGCAGAACGTAGTCATCCAGAATAAGCGGAAAGCGCGTGCTGAAAAGACGACCGCGCCTGCGGCTGCCGTTCGCCGGCTCGTCAGCCTTGGCGTTGAACAGCTTTCCAAGAACGTCCTTGAACTGGCCCAGCAGCATCTGGCCCAGGCCCAGCTCAATAGGGACTCTGTCCGTGCGGCTGAGCAGCACCACGCCGATCAGGCCAAAGACAATATTGGCCATCCAGACGCCGAGCACGGGAGAAATTTTTCCTCCGCGCGCCAGAGAGACGCCGATGATCGAGACAAAATAGTAGATAAATACCAGAACAATGGTGAGCACAAAGCCCGCGCCCTTGCCGCCTTTTTTGGCGGAAAGGCCGAGCGGAATTCCAATCAGCACCAGCACCAGGCACGCCGTGGGGAGCGCCAGGCGGCGGTTGAATTCTATCCAGTACCAGCGGGCAAACTCTTTGTTGGGATTATATTTCTGGCGGTACAGCTCCTGAGTGCTGAGCTGCGCCACGGGCACCGCGTCCTGCGCCGGCTTGGGAATTGGCGGCTGGCTGATGACGATATCCGTTTCCTGAAAAGTCGTGATGGTGTACTGGTCAGGAGCGCGGGAATTCGTGTCATGCGTTTCGCCGTTGACCAGATGCAGCCGGATGGCGTCCGTGCCTGAAGCGCTGACAATAGCTTCTTTGGCGATGGTGATCTTTGGCGCGCCGGGAGTGCTGATGTCGGCGTCAAAAACGTTCTTCCACACCGCGGCGCCGGACGCGCTGGAAACGTCTTCCACGTAAAGCACATGGTTCTTAAATCCTTCATAGAAAACATGCGGCTGGACTTCAAAAGAAATCTGCGTCGCAGCCAGCTTGTTTTGCAGTCCGGCAAGGGCGGCGGCGGAGCGGGGTTCAACGATTACCGTATTGACCAGCGCCAGACACCAGGCGGCTATGCCAAATACCGAGATGATTTTCAGGAATTTGCGCACGCTTACGCCGGAAGCGCGCATTGCCGTGACTTCACTATCGGCGGCCATGCGGCTGAGCCCCAGCAGGATTCCCACCAGCACTCCCATGGGAATGGTGACTTTTAATGCGGCGGGCAGCGTAAGAAAGAAAATTTCCGCCACGCTGGGGAAGGGAGCGCTGTTGCGCACCACAGCTTCAAGAATGCGCGTGAGTTCGCGCATAAAAATGACGAAAGTGAACACTGAGGCCCCAATGAGCCCGTGCCAGAGCACTTCCTTCAGTATGTAGCGGGTAAAAATGCGCACGCGTTTTTCTTCTGAAAGTCTAGCAGAAGCCCGCTTGTGTTATTAATGGATAATCAATGGGAACGCCTGCAATCCATCTGTTGTTCCTCTGGCACATGCACCAGCCTTATTACAAAGACCTGGTCACCGGGGAATATCGCCTGCCCTGGGTGCGCCTGCATGCGCTCAAGGACTATTACGGCATGGTGAAGCTGCTGGATGAATTTCCCGGCTTGCACCAGACGTTTAACCTTGTCCCTTCGCTGATCACGCAGCTACAGGAGTACGTTACCGGAACGGCGCAGGACCCCTTTTTGCAAGTGGCAGCCATGCCCGCGCCAGAGATGGACCTGGCTGAGCGGCTGTTTGCGGTCCAATACCTATTTCAGGCGAATGCGGAGAACATGATTGGCCGTTATCCGCGTTATCGTGAGTTATCGCAGCGGTTCCATGGCCGCCCACAGGACGCGCAGAACAACGCCCGGCGCATGACCCAAGGCGACATCACTGATCTACAGGTGCTCTCACAGATTGCATGGATGGATGAATTTTTTCTGGACGATCCCATTGTCGGCGAACTAATCAGCAAAGGCCGCGAGTTTTCGCTGAAAGACCAGGAGCAGGTGATCGCGATTCAACAGAATTTTCTTGCCAAGGTCCTTCCGACCTATGCCGCGGCGGGGAAGCGCGGCGCCATTGAGATTTCCACCTCGCCTTTTTACCATCCCATTCTGCCGTTGGTGTGTGACACAAATATTGGGGAAGTGTCACACCACGGCCTGCCGCTGCCGTCGCAAGGCTTCCGCCATCCGGAAGACGCGCGTGAGCAAATCGAACGCGGGTTGACGCTGCATGAACATGTGTTTGGAGCGAGGCCAAAGGGCATGTGGCCATCAGAAGGCAGCGTATCCAATGAAGCGCTGGCCATTGCGCATGGTCTGGGCGTGAAGTGGATGGCCACCGATGAAGGCGTGCTCTGCCGTTCACTGGGAACTATTTTCCAGCGCAATGGCACCGGAACGCTGGATGCCGAAAGCTCAGCCCAGCTCTACCAGATTTTCCGCTGGCAGCAAGGCGCGGCAGAGATGAGCATGGTATTCCGCGACCATTCGCTCTCTGACCTGATTGGCTTTGTTTATTCCGGCGTGCCGGCCAGAGAAGCAGCAGATGATTTTATTCGTCGCGTGAAGCAGGCCGCCGAGCCTGTACTGGCACAGGGCAAGACAGCGGTGGTGCCAATCATCCTTGATGGCGAGAACGCGTGGGAATATTATCCGCAGTCCGGGCGTGAGTTTCTGCGGCGGCTGTACGATGGCATTCAAAAAGATCCCGCGATTGCGGCCCTGACCGTTTCTGAAGCTATTGAGCGGGAGCATGCGCCCGCGAGCATCGGATCGATAGTTCCAGGCTCGTGGATCAACTCAAATTTCGATGTATGGATTGGCGCGCCTGAAGATAATGTGGCGTGGGACCAACTCACCGCCGCACGAGATTTTTTTACCGCAAACGCGGGCAAAGCCTCCGCGCAGCAGGCGGCTTTGGCCTATGAGGAATTGCTAATCGCGGAAGGCAGTGACTGGAACTGGTGGTATGGACCGGAGCACCACTCGGCTAACGATCGCGATTTTGACGAGCTTTACCGCAAGCATCTTTCCAATGTCTATCTTGCTCTGGGCGGCACGCCGCCTGACGTATTGGCGCAGCCGATTGCCGGCGCTCATGCCAAGCCGCAGTTCACGCCGCAAACCACATATATCCATCCTGCGGTGGACGGAAGAAATATTGGATACTTTGAATGGCTGGGCGCGGCTTCCCACGTTGCTGACCGCCATTCTTCCGCCATGCATGGAAAACTCTTTCTGCTGGACACCGGCTATGCCGGCATCGATGAAGAAAATCTTTATTGCCGCGTAGATTTCATTGACCATCCGGCAGAATGGGCCACTGGAGACACGCGGCTGGTGGTGACAATAGAAACCGTGAGTCCAGACGGCCATGGAAACCAGACAGTCCGCCTCGAGGCTGATATTTCGCAAGGCAAGCTTCACGGATGGAAGCTGGGAGAAAATGGCCAGCCGCAGGAAGCGGGCTTTCAGGTTGGAATTGAGTCGATCTTTGAGTGCCAGACAACTCTGCAGCGGCTGAATGCGGCAATGGGATCGCGGCTGCGCGTTCGCTTCTCCTTGTGGCGCGATGGCCTGCCGCTGGATGCGCTGCCGCAGGAAGGCGCCATTGAAGTGCAAGTGGCCCCTGAAGGCGAGTTGAGCGCGCTGCCGTACGCTAAGCCGTAAGGATCGGTAGTTGGTATTTGGCCGTAAGCCCGCAACAGTTTCGTTTACTCTGAAGTCCGCCAGTCTGACAAACAAACCAAATACCAAGTACTTTGCTGCGCGGCGAGGCCGCTGCATCAGGAGCTGAGAAATGTTTACAAGGGAAATGACTCTCCAGGGG
>JBAVUZ010000112.1:0-2425 GCA_049697035.1 Candidatus Angelobacter sp.
GGGCGTGGGCGGCAAAAAGCACAAGGCGCGTGAACTGGAATGCGCGGTGCTGGGCAATGATGAGCCGCAGGCATCCACCGTGGGTGAGATTGTGCCGGCGGCGGAATTTTACGATTACAATGCCAAATACATTGACGAGGGGTCACAGCCGGTGATCCCGGCAAAAATCAGCAAGAAACAGATGAAGGAGGTGCAAGGAATGGCCATCCGGGCGTTCCAGGCAGTGGATTGCTCCGGGCTGGCACGGGTGGACTTCCTGATGGAGCCGAAAGGCGGGAAGCTTTATTTAAATGAAATCAATACCATGCCCGGGTTTACGTCGATTAGTATGTACCCCAAGATGTGGGAGGCCTCGGGCCTTGAATACCCGAAGCTGATTGACAGGCTGATTCAATTGGCGCTGGAGCGGTATGAGGAAAAAAAGAAGAACCAATACAGCAGAAATTAACAGAAGTTTTGCAACCCGGGACCGTTTGCTACGTAATGATTGAGCAGGAAGAGGCGAGCAAGCATGGCAGGCGCTCAAAGAACAATTCTCTTTGCATTGACGCTGGCAGCGCCGCTTGCGGCCCAGGACACGCCAGAAGATCCGCCGCCCGCTATTGTTGAAGGTAGTGTCATCAACATCCAGAACAGCCGGACGATTCCACGCGCAACGGTTACCCTGCTGCACCTGAAAGGCACGGGCAGCAAATCACAGCGGGCGGACGGCAGGGGCCATTTCCTCTTCAGCAACGTGGAGCCCGGAATCTATCGCCTGACGGCCGACCGCGCAGGGTTTTTCTCTGACGACCGCAAACGCGAATACCAACCTATTTTTGAGATCGCTGCCGGTGAACACGTCAAAGATATTCCGGTGCGCCTTGTACCGTCAGCGCTGGTAGGCGGCAAAGTTCGCGATGAATACAACGATCCTGTGCAAGATGCGGAGATCCGGGTGCTGGCAGTGCAGACGCGGCTTGGCCAGCAGTATCTGCGGGTTGCAGCAAAAGCGATGACCGATGACCGGGGCGAGTACCGCATCGCCGGCCTTCATCCGGGAAAGTATTACCTGCTGGTGGAGGACAAATCCAAACCACTGACGACGCTGACTTCAATCATCGAGAATGTAAACGCATTGGCGAAAATGACGGACGAGAAGGGCCGCCCTATGAAAGTTGCCATGCCGGGGGTTCCCGATCCTCCGTACACGTATGCGCCGCTGTTTTATCCGGACACGACCGATTTTCGACAGGCGCAAAGCTTGAAATTGAATCCGGGCGATGAGATGGCCGCGGACTTTCTGCTGATCAGCAGCCCGGTGGTATCCATCCACGGCAAGGTCGTCAACGGAACTACGGGGCGGATGGCAAACAGCGCAACCGTGGCCGCTTTCTGGACAAACTACGTGGAAGGAGGCGGCATTCCAGCGCTGCTTGCCCTGGGAGGATCATTTGAGGTTCGCGGAATCGCGCCCGGCACTTACACACTGCGCGCCACCTTTACAGAAGATCAGCGAGTTTTCTACGGCGAGCAGACAATCGAGGTAGGAGACAGGGGCGCACAGAACGTGCAAATTACAGCGTTGCCTGATTTTGTGGCAACGGGCCATGTAAGGCTTGCGGGGCCCACGGAGAAGCCAAGGAAAGCATCGATTGAGTTTGTGGGTGAAGGACTGATGCCGCGCGTGCGGACTTCAACGGCTCCACCTGATCTGGTTTTTGAGGCCCAGCTACGGCCGGACCGCAGATACCGTGCAATCGTCCGCAACCTGCCTCTAGACTACTACCTGAAGTCGGTGACAATTTCCCAGCATGAACTGGCGCCCGACAATGTGGTGGTAAATGGCCTGCGCGGCGACCTGGAATTCATCCTGAGCGCGGCCGGCGGGCATATAGAAGGCGTGCTCACCAACTCAAGGAATGAACCGACACGAGGATCAATCCTGCTGATCCCAGACGTGCCTGATCCCGGCCCGCCCGACTTGTTCCGCCGGATCAGCGCGGATTACAAGGGCAACTTTATGTTTCGCGGAGTGGCGCCGGGAAGTTACCGCATGCTTGCAGTGGAAAATTTGAGCCTGGAAGATGAAATCAATGATCCGGATTTTCTCAGGACGATTCCGAATCGAGGAGAGAGCCTGATCGTTGAAGAAAATGGAAAGTACAGCGTGACGCTGAAGATAGAAGGCAATGAACACAACTGAGGGAAGATCCAACGGCGTGACATCCTGACGCCAGCCAACATCCGAGAACTAACATCGACCAGCCGTAGTATGACCGCAAATAGTTGTTCCCTTGGCCATGTCCCAACGTGTCTTGGACGCAGGTGTGAGATCAACGCATAATCTGCCTTGGTTTCAGTTTTCACCTGATGAACGGAGACAAAACTTCATGAAGCTGATTCGAGTGGTGCTGGCCGGATTCCTGGTTTTTGCCGTGAGCGC
>JBAVUZ010000113.1:0-1817 GCA_049697035.1 Candidatus Angelobacter sp.
CAAAGCCAAGCAGGTACAGAGCCGGATCAAAGAGCTGGAGCGGATGGAGAAGATTGAAGTCCCGCCGGAAGAAAAGGCCATTCATTTTTCTTTCCCGCAACCGCGGCCCAGCGGACGCATGGTTGCCGAAGCCAAAGACCTGGGCAAGAGCTATGGCGCTAAACAGGTTTTTGGCCGCGTGAATTTCGTGATCGAGCGCGGAGACCGCATTGCGCTGGTTGGAGTGAACGGCGCAGGCAAATCCACGCTGATTAAACTGCTTGCAGGTTCAGAGCAGGCCACGTCCGGAGAGCTGCGCCTGGGCCACAATGCTGACGTCGATTACTTTGCGCAGGACCAATACAAGGCGCTTGATCCCAACGCGCGGATGCTCGATGACCTGTTTGAAGCTGCGCCGCGCTCCACGCAAACGGAGCTGCGCAGCCTGCTTGGCTGCTTCTTGTTTTCTGAAGATGATGTATTCAAGACCATCGGCGTGCTTTCCGGTGGCGAGCGCAATCGTTATGCGCTGGCCCGCATGCTGTTGCATCCATCGAACTTCCTGCTCCTCGATGAGCCAACGAACCATCTCGACCTTCGCGCCAAGGACGTGCTGCTGGACTCACTGCAAAAGTTTACCGGCACGGTCGTCTTCGTTTCGCACGACCGCTACTTTATTGACAAGCTGGCGACACGCGTCTTTGAAATTGGAGAAGGCCGGGTGGAGGTCTTTCCTGGCAATTATGAAGATTACCTCTGGCGCAAAGAAGGAAAAGACAACGCTGCGGCGGATGCATCTCTTGCTGCGAACGGAGCGACGATTCCGGCAAATACCGGGGTCCAGACAAATCATCATGAAGCAGAAAAGTCCGAGCCGGAAACTAAGCTAAAGCGACTGAATCCGATCAAGCTCAAGCAAATGAAAGAGCGCGTGCAGGAAGTGGAGGAAGAAATCGCACGGCATGAGGCGGCCATTGCCACGGCGGAAACCGAGTTGCAAAACTTTGTGAGCGTGGAAGAAACACAGCGGCAGACAGACTTGCTGAATCGCGCAAAAGCGGACCTGGAGCGCGCGATGAACGAATGGGAAGAACTGAGCCAAACGTTGGAAGCACAGATCGAGGTCTAAATTAGAGCCATTCACCAACTTAGGCCTGACCTAAGGAATTTTCAGGGACAACCCTCGCGAAGCCGGTGCTCTCCTACATTGGAGGAATAATTGGGGTCTGCGCAGGCGGAGCTGCATCATCCATAAGCCCGCGTGTCACCCCGCGAATGGGAAGTTGATTCGGCAATTCTTAACATTTGTTCTGAAACGGGGCCACTGGGTGATCTCTCTTCGCGGTTTTCTGGCTGCAACTTTCCTTCTCGCGTCGGCGAGCGCGGCATCTGCGGTATGCACTGCCACAGTCGATAAAACGGTTAAGATCTGCTCTCCCGCCAGCGGAGCCACGGTGACTTCTCCCGTCACATTCTCCGCGGGCGCCCTGGATACTTCTCATCCGGTCACCGCCATGATCATGTATATCGATTCGGTGAAGAAGGCCCAGAGCTCGAATGCTTCGCTTACCGCCATCCTTTCTCTGGCTACCGGAAAGCACGCCATCGTAATCCGCGCCTGGGACTCATCAGGATTCTTCTTTTCGACTTCAGAGAGCATTACCGTCGCCGCTTCACCAACTCCAACTCCGACGCCAACTCCCACGCCCGCGCCTAGTTCTCTGACCGCGTGATTATTGGATCGTAACGGAATTTCTTTCTTGCCTTGGCGCGGTCAAACTTCCATTGAATGCGAGTGCCCTGATGATTCACCTGTTGATTCCAAGCCAGTACCTCTG
>JBAVUZ010000114.1:0-3084 GCA_049697035.1 Candidatus Angelobacter sp.
GGCGAGCAAGCAACTGGGAACGGATTTTGATGTGGATACGCATTTCACTCCGCGCTATCGCCCCTGGGAGCAGCGCATGTGCCTGATTCCTGATGCGGACATGTTTGAGGCCATCAAGTCAGGCCGCGCCAGCGTAGTCACTGACCAGATTGAAACCTTCACGGAACGCGGCATCCAGCTCAAATCGGGCAAAGAGCTGGAAGCCGACATTATCGTCACGGCCACCGGCTTATCCATGCAGGCCTTTGGCGGGATGGAGCTCACTGTCGACAAACAGCGCGTGGATGCAGGGCAGGTGCTGGCATACAAGGGCGTAATGATGTCCGGCGTGCCGAACTTTGCTTCCGTCTTCGGCTACATCAACGCGTCATGGACGCTCAAGGCTGACCTGATCTGCAACTATGTTTGCCGGCTCTTGAATTTCATGGACAGCAAAGGCGTGCGCCAGGTCACTCCCCGGCCTGTGGGCGAAAGCGCTGCCGCGCCTTTTGTCGAAAATTTCACCTCCGGCTACATTCAGCGCGCGCTGGCAAGCTGGCCCAAGCAGGGACATAAGAAGCCGTGGCGCGTGTATCAGAATTATTTCCGCGACACCATCAGCCTGAAGTGGACGCGCGTTGACGATGAAGGGCTGGAGTTTTCGAATCCCGTCGCCCAGACGCCGCCGCAGCCGCTCAAACTGGCGGAAAACAAGCAGATGGCAATTAGCAATTAGCAATTGGCAGTTGGCAGTTGGCAGTTGGCAATTAGACGTTAGCCAAAATCCATACCTACAGCTGATCAAACAGTGATCGAAGGGAAATCCACCTAAAAACGCATTTGCCCGGAAGCGCCCTTCCGTGTCACGATAGAGAGATTTCCTCTCGTCAAAATTGCAGCTAGAGAGGCTTCCGGCAGATTCATTGATAGGATCGACAAGGCATAACTTCTTCGCTCCCTGCCTTTTCTCCGTGTCTCCGTGTCTCCGTGGTGGATTGGTTTTTTAGAAGGTACCCATGGATTTCAGGCTAGCATCCGATTACAAGCCCAAAGGCGACCAGCCCAACGCCATTGAAGAGCTTACGCGCGGCATTTATGCCGGAGAAAAACATCAGGTCCTGCTGGGCGTGACCGGCTCGGGCAAGACTTACACCATGGCCAAGGTGATTGAGCAGCTCAATCGCCCGGCGTTGGTGCTGGCCCACAACAAAACGCTGGCGGCGCAGCTTTACCACGAGTTCAAGCAATTCTTTCCGTCGAACGCCGTCGAATATTTCGTCTCTTATTACGACTACTACCAGCCTGAGGCCTACATTCCCGCCGGCGACGTCTATATCGAAAAAGAAGCCACTATCAATGACGAACTGGACAAGCTTCGGCTCTCCGCCACCCGATCTCTCTTTGAGCGGCGTGACTGCGTCATTGTTGCGTCCGTGAGCTGCATTTACGGCCTGGGCTCGCCGGAAGCGTATTACGGCATGCTGCTGTTTCTTGAAAAAGGCCAAAAGATCAAGCGCAGCGATATCTTCAGCAAGCTGGTGGAAATCCTCTACGAACGCAATGACGTGGACTTTAAGCGCGGAACGTTCCGCGTACGCGGTGATGTGATTGAGGTCTTTCCCACTTACGACGACAACGCCTACCGCATCGAGCTCTTTGGCGACGAAGTGGATTCTCTTTCGCAGATTGATCCGCTCTTTGGCACCGTCAAACAGAAATACACGCGCTTGCCCATCTATCCCAAGAGCCATTACGTGATGTCAAACACCACCAAGAACCAGGCCATCGGCACCATTCTGGAAGAGCTGGCGTGGTGGGAAGATGTGCTGCTGAAAGAAGGTCGTCTGGTTGAGTCGCAGCGTATACATCAGCGCACACGCTTTGACCTGGAGATGATGAAATCCGTGGGCTACTGCCACGGCATTGAGAATTATTCTCGCCACTTCAGCGGACGCAAGCCCGGCGAGCCGCCGCCAACGCTGCTGGACTACGTCCCCCGCGACTTCATCATGTTCATCGACGAGTCGCACCAGACTGTTCCGCAGTTGCACGGCATGTGGCACGGCGACCGCTCGCGCAAAGAAAACCTGGTGCAGTATGGCTTCCGCCTGCCTTCGGCACTCGATAACCGTCCGCTTAAGTTTGAAGAGTTTGAAGAGCGCACCAACCAGATCATCTATGTTTCCGCCACGCCCGGGCCGTATGAGCTCACGAAATCCGCCGGCGTTGTTGTGGAGCAGATCATCCGCCCCACCGGTTTGGTCGATCCGCCGGTGGAAATTCGTCCTGTGAAAGGCCAGATTGACGATCTTCTGCATGAGATTCGCGACCGCGTGAGCAAAGGCGAGCGCGTGCTGGTGACCACGCTGACCAAGCGCATGTCTGAAGACCTGGCGGAGTATTACGCTGAGGTTGGCGTGCGCTGCCGTTACCTGCACTCGGAAATCGAAACGCTGGAGCGCATCAAGCTTCTGCGCGATTTGCGTAAGGGCGAATATGACGTGCTGATCGGAATCAACCTTTTGCGCGAAGGACTAGACCTGCCAGAGGTTTCGCTGGTCGCCATTCTCGATGCCGACAAAGAAGGCTTTCTGCGCTCCGCCGGTTCGCTGATTCAGACCATTGGCCGCTGCGCCCGCAACCTCGCAGGCCGCGCCATTCTCTATGCCGACAAAATGACCGATTCGATGAAGCGCGCCATCGATGAAACCGACCGCCGCCGCGCCATTCAAGTTGCCTATAACCAGGAACACGGCATCACGCCGGAGTCGATCATCCGTCCACTATCGATGTCGCTGGCCGGAATTGCCGAATCGGATTACGTTGACGTCACCCAAGCCGCAGACGGCCTGCCTGACTTCAAATCGCAGGAAGAACTGGACGCCTACATTGCAGGCATGGAAGCCGATATGCGCGAGGCGGCCAAGAAATTTGAGTTTGAAAAAGCCGCCAAGCTGCGCGACACCGTGCGTGATTTGCGCACAAAAGAATTTCTGTTTACTTGAGCGCGGCGGCTGCATCAACAACTTTCTGCGGAGATGATTTACCGCGTCTCTTCCTGGCGGCCTTAGGTGTTGGTGTCGTGGCCGCAGGCTCCGGCTCTCC
>JBAVUZ010000115.1:0-6157 GCA_049697035.1 Candidatus Angelobacter sp.
ACGATAACTTCTTCGCACTTGGCGGCGACAGCATTTTGGCGTTTCAACTGGTCAGCCGTGCGCGGCAGGCGGGATTGATCCTCAGCTTGCGCGATGTTTTTGAACAACCGACGATTGAGGCCCTTGCGAGTATTTCTCGCGCGCAAGATGTGGTGGCTGCTGTACCCGACGTGGGAGTAGGCGCAATGCCACCCACCCCGATCATGTGTTGGTTCCTGGAGTCAGGTGGCACGCTGAATCGCTTCAGCCAGTCTATTGTGCTGAAAGTTCCCGCCAATATGGAGCGCCGGCATCTGGTGAGCGCATTGCAGACGATACTCGATCATCACGATGCGCTGCGCTTGCGTTTTACCGGCACAGAGAAGCGCAGGGAGGATTGGAAACTGGAGGTCCAGACGCAAGGCGCAGTCCGGGCCGAATCGTGCCTGCACACCGTAGATGTGAAAGGTATCGACGATGATGGACTCAGGCAGAAAATAGCGGAGGAAGCACAAGCTGCTACAAGTCGGCTTTCTGCAGAGAGCGGACTCATGCTGCAGGCCGTATGGTTTGATGCGGGTCGCAATTCGTCCGGACGTTTGCTGTTGATCATCCATCACTTGGCAGTCGATGGAGTGTCTTGGCGAATTCTGGTGCCAGACTTTGTGGCTGCCTATGCGGCAACAGCCGCTGGACATCCACCAGTCCTTGAGCCATGTCCCGTCTCTTTCCGGGGCTGGGCTGAACGATTAACCCGTGAGGCGTTGAACCCAGAGCGCGTGAAGGAACTCTCCTTCTGGACTGACATGTTGAAGGACGGACAGGAACTTGTTCCCAGCCAGCAACTGGTTCGCAGCCGCTATACTGTCGGCAGCGCTCAACAGATTGCTCTTACGTTACCGCCAAAAGTCACTGCTCCTTTGCAGAACCGGGTCGCGGGGGCATTTCATGCGCGAATCAATGACGTGCTGCTCACCGGGCTCGTGCTTAGCATTCTGAAGTGGAGGAAAAACTCCAGTGATGGCACGTCCGTCTTGATTGATATGGAAGGCCATGGACGGGAAAGCATTTTTGACGGCATTGACCTTTCCCGCACGGTGGGATTTTTCACCACCATCTTTCCTGTGAATCTTGACCCCGGCAGCCTGGACCTTGAGGAAGCATGGACGGGAGGTGAAGCGCTGGGAAGGGCACTTAAGTCAATCAAGGAACAGCTTCGCTCGATTCCTGACAATGGGATTGGTTACGGATTGCTGCGTTATTTGAATCCTGAAACTGCGCCGGTTTTATCCCGCTTGCCCAAGTCGCAAATTGACTTCAACTACCTGGGGCGTTTCCCGGTGACGGAAACCGCCGACTGGACGCCATCCGAATCTTTCAGCGGAGGCCTGGACCCCGAAATGGCCTTCCATCATCCATTGCAAGTTGATTCCATGGTATTAGAGCGCGCAGCCGGTCCAGAGCTGACGGCCGTCTGGACATGGATGCCGGGAATATTTTCAGAAAAGGATGTTCGTTTAATCGCAGATGGATGGTTCCACATGCTGGAGGCGCTTGTCCAGCATAGCGAACAGCCCGGAGCGGGAGGGCTCTCTCCATCGGACGTGCCCCTGGTCACTCTCTCACAATCTGAAATTGACCGGCTTGAAAGCGAACACGGAGAGATTGAAGACATATTGCCGCTCACACCCCTGCAAGAGGGAATGCTCTTCTTTGCTTTTTATGATGCCGGTGGGCCCGATATTTACAACGTCCAGATCATGCTCAGGCTGGAGGGGGCGCTCGATGAAGAAGCACTTCACGATGCAGCGAAGGCTTTGCTGAGACGTCACAAGAATTTGTGCGTAGCTTTCGAACACAAAGATTTGGACCGGCCGGTGCAAATCATACCAAAAGATTTCTCTTTGCCTTGGGATACCGTGAACCTCTCGGCGCTTGAGCCGCAACAGCGTGAGCGGAGTTGGGCAGAGTTGGTGCAACGCGATCGCGTGGCCCGGTTTACCCCGAATGTTTCGCCACTGTTCCGGTTTCTTCTGGTTCGTTTTGCGCCGGAAGAATCGCGCCTGCTGATCACCACCCATCACATTCTGGTGGACGGATGGTCTGTGCCATTGATGATTCCCGAATTGCAGACGCTCTACGAGCATCATGGCAGCGCTGCTGTCTTGCTTCGAGTCACGGCGTATCGAGACTACCTGGCGTGGCTTGCAAGCCGGGACCGCAGTGCAGCCGAAGCTGCCTGGCGGGAAGCGCTGGCTGGACTCGAAGAAGGCACACGGCTCAGCCCGCTGGCATCCCTGGGCGAACCCAAAATACCTGAACGAATTATTGTTGAACTTGACGAAAAACTCACGCGGCAGCTCACAGAACAGGCACGCGCCCGCAGTTTGACCGTCAATACGATAGTCCAGGGCGCCTGGGCTGTTTTGCTGTCACGTCACACTGGCCGGGAGGATATAGTGTTCGGCAGTACCGTTTCCGGACGCTCTCCGGAGATCGAGGGCGTTGAAGGCATGATTGGACTTCTGATCAACACCGTGCCCACGCGCGTAAGGCTGCGCTCCGCCGATTCATTCAACGACCTTGTTAGCCGGTTGAATCAGGAACAATCCCGACTTCTCGCTCATCAATACCTTGGATTGGTGGAGATTCAGCGCCTGACAAAGCTGCACGAATTGTTCGACACTCTGGTGGTCTTTGAGAACTTCCCCAGAGGAGAGGAAGCGGGCGCGAACGTGCAACCCTCCGGCGGTCTGCGATTCACAGTGATGGACCTCAATGATGCTGCACATTATCCGTTAACCGTGGTGGTGGCTCCCGGCCGGCAGCTGAGCGTGTATTTTACGTATCACCCGGACCACTTCGACGCCCATTTTGTGGAACTTCTGGGCCGCCGCTTTATGCGCCTGCTTGCGGCCTATGCCACCGCTCCCGATCAACCTGTCAACTTCATCGATTTGCTCGATGCGCGCGAGCGCCGGCAGATTGTGGGGGAATTCAACCAGACACATACAGAGTATCCTCGCAACAAAACTATGATGGAGTTATTTGCGGAACAGGTCCAGCACCGCGGAGAAGATCTGGCGGTGGTTTGCGGCCAGGAGAAAATCAGCTATGCCGACCTCGACCGCCGTTCGAATCAACTGGGCCGCTATTTAAGGAACCTGGGCGTCGGTCCGGAAAAGCTGGTGGGCATCAGCGTCGAGCGTTCTATACATATGGTGCTCGCAATGGTGGGCATTCTAAAAGCCGGCGGAGCGTATGTTCCAATCGATCCAGCATATCCGCTGGATCGGCTGCGCTTCATGGCGCAGGATTCTGACATTGGAGTTTGGCTGACCCAAGGACACCTGGCTCATCGCATCCCACAATTAAAAGCGCAAGTGGTCTGCCTTGATCGTGATTGGGACGAGATCGCGCAGCAAAGCGACAACAGTTTTCGAACTCAGGTATTTCCAGAAAACCTTGCCTATGTAATCTATACGTCGGGTTCCACAGGACAGCCTAAAGCGGCAGCGGTAAGCCACCGCAGCATGATTCGGCTGCTGCGTGAGACCAACTACATCCAATTTCAGGGCGATGAAGTGGTGGCGCAGACCGTCAATATGTCTTTTGATCCTTCCACATTTGAGATATGGGGAGCGTTGCTGAATGGATGCCGGCTGGCGATCATCGGCAATGAAGTGCTGCTCGATGTAGAAAGATTTGCGGCAGAAATCATAGACAAGGGTGTGCAAGTCATGTTTTTGGCAACCGCCTTGTTTAACGAAGTTGGACGATTGAAACCCACCATGTTCAATTCGGTGAAGAGCCTGCTGTTTGGAGGGGAAGCCGTTTATCCCGTAACCGCGGCTGCTGTGCTTGAACATGGAGGGCCGGAGCGGCTGGTGAACGCCTACGGGCCTGCCGAATGCACCACATTCAGCGGTTGGTATGTCGCAAAAAAAGTAGCCAGAGATGCTGTAAGTGTACCCATCGGCAAGCCGGTTGCAAATACCCAGCTCTATGTGCTGGACCGCAACATGAATCTAGTGCCCATCGGAATAATGGGCAAGTTGTACATCGGCGGCGAAGGACTGGCGCGAGGCTATTGGAAAAGGCCGGAACTAACAGCAGAGAGATTTGCTCCAGATCCTTATGGCCAACCGGGAGGACGTCTTTACATCAGTGGGGACCTTGCCCGTTGGATGGACGATGGCAATCTGGAATTCTTTGGTCGTGAGGACAATCAGATCAAAATCCGCGGTTTCCGGGTGGAACTGGGCGAGATTGAGGTCGCGCTGCTGCAGCATGGTGGAGTACGCAACTGTGCCGTGCTCATGAAGACCCTGGGTAGTGGCAAGCAACTGGTGGCCTACATCTCCGGTGAAGCAAAGCTTGACGAGTTAAAGACTTACTTGAAAGCCAAGCTGCCCGAGTACATGGTGCCTGGTATCTATGTGATGTTGCCTGAGTTGCCACTGAACACAAATGGCAAGGTAGATCGCAGAGCTCTTCCGGAGGTAGAAGATAGCGTGCTCCCGGAGATAGAGGAAAGTGCTTCGGAGCCGATTACTCCTATCGAAGAGTTGCTTACAGATATTTGGAAGGAAATTCTGGGCGTGGCGCGCGTCTCAGTGCGCTCAAACTTTTACGATCTGGGCGGACACTCACTGCTGGCGCTCCGCGTAGTGTCCCGGATTAATGACTATTTCCAGACAGGGCTTTCGGTGCGTACGCTTCTTGAATATCCAGTATTGAAGGAGTTTGCACAAAGGCTGCGTTCCATTTCGACGCGTCCCGTTCTAGAAATGGAAAAAATGGCCAGGATCGGGCTGATGGTCCGCAGGATGACACCTGATCAACGCAAAGCTGCTCTTGCGGCACAATGAACTCCCGTTTGCGCCGCGGATTTCCGTAGTGGGTCAGTTCGATGAAAGCTGGCCCGCCAATATCAGCGTGCCTTTAGGAGATGTTCATCGCGGCGATGAGCTGCCGCGAAGAAATGGTTAGCCAAACTGATCTACTACCGGGATTCAGGTGACTATGAATAAACCCAACGGAATGCTGTCGGACGCAGAGCGACAGCAAATTGTGCATGAGTGGAACAACACGCATGCGGAATATCCCGAAGTGTGTATTCACGAGCTGTTTGAAGCGCAGGTAAAGCGCACACCGGAGGCCACGGCGGTGGTGTTTGGCAGCGAGAGAGTGAGCTATGCCGAGTTGAACCGGCGGGCAAACCGGCTGGCGCACTCTCTGCGCAAGAAGGGAGTCAGGCCGGAAGAACGGGTAGGAATATGCGCGGAGCGGGGCGTGGAAATGGTTGTGGGACTGCTGGCGGTGCTGAAAGCCGGCGGAGCTTATGTGCCGCTGGATCCAAAGTATCCGGAGGAACGGTTGCAATACATGGCGAAGGACAGCGCACCCGTGGCAGTGCTCACGCAGAGGAGCACGGACGCTTTGCTGAGAAGAATTGGGAATGGAATCAGCGTGATCGGGTTGGATGGACACGCGCAGAGGAGGGAAGCAGCAGAAGAAACAAATCCTGAACGTACCAGCATAGGGCTGGCGTCTGGTCATTTGGCTTACGTAATTTACACTTCAGGCTCCACCGGTGTGCCCAAGGCCGTGATGCTGGAACATCGCAATGCCGTCAACCTGATCTGCTGGGCGCACACAGTTTTTAGCGATGAGGTTCTGTCATGCACATTGTTTTCCACCTCCCTCAACTTTGATCTGGCCGTGTATGAGTGCTTTGTCCCACTGACGTGCGGAGGCTGCATGCACGTGGTGTCCAGCGCACTGGATTTGGCCGGAGGAGGAGTGGATGTAACGCTGATCAACACGGTGCCGTCGGTGATGAAGGCACTGCTGGAAGAGCGGGCAGTGCCGGCAGAGGTACAGGCAGTGAATGTCGCCGGGGAGCCGTTGCGGCGGGAACTCGTGGAAAGCATTTTCGCAGGTACGGAAGTGAAGCAGGTATGCAACTTGTATGGGCCCACGGAAACCACAACCTACTCAACGTGGATGAGGATGAAGCGGGAAGATGGATTCATAGGCCATATCGGAAGGCCGCTGGCTAACACGCGTGTATACATCCTGGATGAAAAGATGGATCCGGTTCCCGTGGGTGTGGAGGGCGAGATCTACATCGGCGGAGCAGGAGTGGCCCGGGGATATTTGAACCGCAATGAAC
>JBAVUZ010000116.1:0-1650 GCA_049697035.1 Candidatus Angelobacter sp.
CCTGCCGCCAGAAGTCCGGCGGCAAGGGCGCGAAGTGGTTGACGATTTCCGCCACGATCAGCGTCCCGGCATACAACAGCGGCGTAAGCACCAGAGTGAGCGGAAGGCCCATGATGAACGCGGCAAACGTGCACAGCGCGGACATGCGCCACGTTGCGCGGCGATTGCGCTTTTGCGCGGCGAAAAATGTTTCCGGATTCAGCGGGCCAAAGTTCCGGGCGGGCCTTGTTGCTTCCATGGGGTCCATGAGGGCTTGAGATTAGCACCCGCGCCGGAGCCGGATCAACTATCACGTTTCCCCGGCATAAATGCGGCCTTCGCGATACAGTGTTAGCAGCACGTTTTCACATACGGATTGAATTCATGCGGAATTTATTGTCATTGATCTTCTTGCTGTTTCTGATCGCGACCGCCTCGGCGCAGTCGCCTTCGCCCACGCCTCCGCCATCTTCTACTCCCACGCCGGAAGACCGGCCAACACTGAATCGTCCGGGCTCAAACACTGGCCTCGGGTCGGCGACTCCGACGCCCACGCCGTATTCAGCGCCCGCCGCCCAACCCGCGCAGGCGGAAGGAAATGGTGAGCCGCCCAAGCCTTCGTATCCTGACCTGCTGCCGCGCTTTGACTATGACAGCCATGCCGGCCTGGAGATGCGAGAGACTGACGTGCACAAGCGCGACAAGGTGCGGCTGATCGAACTCAACTATGCCGGCGCCGGCGGTGACCGCGTGCCGGCTTACCTGCTGATTCCTCCGGGTGGCGGCCCGTTTCCGGCAATCATCTGGGGACACTGGCTCATGAAAGGCTCGCCGCTCGCCAACAAAGATGAGTTCCTGGAAGAAGCTGTCATCCTTGCGCGCTCCGGTGTGGTATCGCTGCTGATTGACGCGCCCCAGGCCCGCCATGAGTGGGTTGAAGCCAAGGGCGATGCCGGCCCAATGGAAACCACCAGGCAGCAGAGTGAAGCCTCCGTGCACCAGGTGACTGACCTGCGCCGCGGCATCGACCTGCTTTATGGGCGTCCGGACGTTGACCGCAAGCGCATCGCTTACGTAGGCCATAGCTGGGACGCGCACGTGGGCGCGATCCTGGCCGGCGTGGAAACCCGCATCATCGCCTATGTGCTTATGGCTAGCGGCTATGCCGACGAAGAAGAGGCCTTCGCCAGCAAAGATCCGCAGCGCATGGCGCAGATCAAGCAGGTAGGCGAGGATAACGTCCGTGAATATTTCCGCGAATACGCATGGGACGATCCGGTTTATTTCCTGGGCCATACGGACCGTGAAAGCATCTTCTTGCAATTTGCCTCAGGCGATCCCATCAGCAAAGCGATGGCGCAGAAATATCTTGACCGCTTCAGCTCCAAAGATAAAAAGATGGAATTCTATGACGCGGGGCATGCGCTCAACGCCGCCGCCCGTCTTGACCGCGATCGCTGGCTGCAAAAGCATCTGGCGATCAAGAAGATTGACGAGAAGGAACTGGAAGATATCCCGCAGCTGAAATGACTGCAAAAACCTTTACCACAGCGCGGCAAAGCCGCAACCAAAATAAAGGCGTTCCAGAAATCCGTATGATGTTGTTCGCGAAAACACATCGGCACGGAAAGGAACGCCATGAACCAGTTTATCGAGAAATTTGCCACTCAT
>JBAVUZ010000117.1:0-2791 GCA_049697035.1 Candidatus Angelobacter sp.
CAGAGGTACTGGCTTGGAATCAACAGGTGAATCATCAGGGCACTCGCATTCAATGGAAGTTTGACCGCGCCAAGGCAAGAAAGAAATTCCGTTACGATCCAATAATCACGCGGTCAGAGAACTAGGACACGTCCTAATGGCCGGGGTGCAGCCGGGTTTTCAGAGAGCAACGAAGAGGCAGAAATTTGCGTCTAAAGGAAGCTGACACATACGATGGGATTTGTCTGGAATGCAACCGGATGAGAAAGGGATTATGAGCGCTCAACCCAAGACCGAGGCTGCTGCGGCAAAAATTCCCGCAGAGATCAATACCAAGTTAAGATCGCTGGCGCACGATCTCAGCAATTCTGTTGAGACCATCATGCAGGCCTCTTACCTGCTGGCCCAGGCCAACCTGGATGAAAATGCCAAGAAGTGGGCAGACTTGATCGATAAAGCCAGCCGGGATTGCGCCAAGATCAACCGGGACATTCGCGACATCCTGAAGGCCAGCGCCTAATCTCTTTGATCCCCCGTGGTCTCTCAGCGGCTATGCCACCTGCCGCGATGGGGCATCCGCGCGCAGAAAATCCTGGGCGTTGCGATAACCTTCCAGCGTTCCTACGTCCATATAACTCTCACCCGTAAATTTGCCCCGGATCGGATTGCCGGCGGCGATGAAAGCGTTCAGCAGCTCTCCCAGATAGTTGTCCGATCTGTGCCGCGATTCCCACAACAGCCGTAGGCGATGGAATGCTTCCCCACGCACAGTCACGGCTCCCCATATCCAATGCGATCCGGCGTTCGGCTTTTTAACCTGGACTTCCTGCACATAGCCCAGATCGTCACAGATCACTGCATCAAACACTGAGGGATTGCCCACGGGAAAGAGCACCAGATTGCATTCCGCGCCGCTCGGCGCCAGGGCCGGAGCGTAAGCGTTTTCCGGGAACCAGATCGTATCTGGCAGGCCGATCAGGACCTGGTCATGCTGCCGGGCAAACGGCTCGGCGCGGAATAGCGCGTCGCATAGCCCGAGCGGCTGCTGCTGTATGACATAGAAGATTTCCGCGGCATAGTCGCGCTCAGCGTAATACTTCACAATATCAGTCTTTTCCGCCGAAATGACCAAACAAATCTGGCTGGCCCCGGCGGCAATCATCCGCTCCACCAGATATTCTGATACCGCTTTGGGCCTTTCCACGCCGCCGACCATCCGTGAGCCCACAGGCAGCAGCTCTTTGGAGCAGCCCAGCGGCTGAATGCGTTCTCCCGCGCCGGCAGCAGGTATGATTCCAATCATTGGGCTACCTCGTTGTTCATGGGTGCTTTATTCATGGATGCAGTCGCACCGGATCGCGCTTCCTCGATATATTGCAGAAGCTGGCTGGCGCGGACATTTCCGGTATGTTCATCGAGCGTGCGTTGCCTTGCACGGGCCGCCATGGATTGCAGCTCGTTGTCTGGGGATGCGAGAGCAGCTTCAACATCTTCTGCGCTGGTCACCACGTGGAGTTCGCTGTGAAGATTGAAGAATGAATCCAGTCCTTCCCAAGAGTCTGTAATGAGCGGAGTTCCGCAAGCGGCGGCTTCAAAGAACCTTCCAGAAGGGCACCACCCGTTGGCCGCCATTTCACCCCGCGTAATGTTCAGCGTGAGCCGTGAAGACGAATAGAAGCGCGAGTGGTCCGCTGGTGCAACGTGCTCCATGCGGCGGACGTTTTCCGGCCATTCCCAGTTCCAGGGATACAGCGACCCGGCAAGCAGAAACAGGGTCTCCGGATGGCGGCGAGAGGGCTCCAGCAGCAATGCATCGAGTTTTGCCTGGCGGTCTGCCGAGTACGTTCCCATGTAACTCAGATCACATTGGAATTTCGCGACCGGGGTGGCGCGATAGTATTCATCTGGATCGACACAGCCATAGAGAGGCCTCACCATCCGGGCGCGATAGCCATCTTCCAGTGTCGCCAAAGCCCTCCCGCCGGTAAAGGAAAGTACGAGGTCAAATTCCGGAATCTGTGCCGCGTCCACGTACTCGACCTCGCCGTGGCGCAGGTTGCTCAGAGTCACAGGAGTATCCAGATCGTAAAAGACGTGTAAAGGACGGCCCAGATCCAATATCTCGTCGTTGATGCGGCGGCCTTCCGGCAGAAAACTTGCGGTCATTACCACGTCAGAGTCCGCGGCGGCTGAGAGCGCCCGGTCGCGCACGCTTGCCCAGTCTGGGTACAGAGTGAGCTTGCAGTAGTTGCAGAAATCAAAGTCGCGGCGCGAGCTGTAGTAAGGGACATCTTTTTCAAAGAATTGCACTTCATGTCCCATGCGGTCCAGTGCGCGGATAATGGCGCGATAAGGTGTAGCATGCCCGTTGCCCCACGAGGAGGAAAGTGTTAGGCCAAAAACAGTAATTTTCACTCGTCCAGGATCCTTGGCATGCAGGATGAGAAACCCGCGATGGTGAGATGTATTCCGGGCCAGAGCTGTTGCCGGGCTCCTGAAACCCCCGAAGCGCAGCGAGGGGGCCCTATAGCAACCATGTTCTTCCACAGCTGCATCCGCCGTAGAAAGGGTTTACACTGCGGGATGATGAGCGAGCAACGGCAACCAGACTCTCAGTCGCCCGGGCAAGTTAAGACGCAGCCCGCCGCCAAGCCCGACCTTTCCAGCTATTGCCCCAATTGCGGCACACAGATGCGCGATTCGCGCTGCAAAATGGTGTGCAAGACCTGCGGCTTCTTTTTGAGTTGCAGCGACTTTTACTGAGTCCCTCCTCTCTAACGCCATGATGCACGGAGACCTCGCCAGGCCAAAG
>JBAVUZ010000118.1:0-1799 GCA_049697035.1 Candidatus Angelobacter sp.
CAGAGGTACTGGCTTGGAATCAACAGGTGAATCATCAGGGCACTCGCATTCAATGGAAGTTTGACCGCGCCAAGGCAAGAAAGAAATTCCGTTACGATCCAATAATCACGCGGTCAGAGAACTAGGAAACCAGCAGTTCTGATTGACGATCACGCCTTTAAGAATAGATACTGACACGACAAATAATCCCAAGTAACTGGTAGCGGGATTTGTTTTGCTTGGAGAAAAGCAAGAACATGCAAATCTCTGTAATCGGTTCGGGCTACGTGGGTCTGGTTGCAGCAACATGCCTAGCGGAGTTGGGTCACGAGGTAATTTGCGTCGACAGTGACTCAGCTAAGATTGCAGCCTTGAATGCCGGCGAAACCCTGATCCATGAAGATTATCTACAAGAGCTGTTAAGCCGGCATCGCGGCAACCGCCTTTCATTTTCCACCGATCTCCGGGCAGCGGCGCGGAACTCCGTTGTCATTTTTATTGCCGTGGGAACTCCCTCCGCCGAAAATGGCGCCGTTGATCTTTCCTGCGTTGAAGCGGTGGTCCACTCCCTGGCGGAGGCGATGAATGGATACAAGGTCATCGTGGAGAAGAGCACGGTCCCGGTCTATACCAGCGAGCGGGTGCATAACGCGCTCTCTCCCAACGGCCACGCGAACGCAGAATTCGACGTGGTTTCAAATCCTGAATTTCTGCGCGAAGGCACTGCAGTTACGGATTTTCTGTATCCCGACAGAATCGTTGTGGGATCCGGCAGCGAGCGGGCAGCGGCAATCATGCGGGAAATTTATGCCCCACTGGTTGATGGTTCCTACGCTCAACTGGCCAGCGCGGTGCCCAAGCCGGAGCCGGCACGCGCCATCCCGATGTACATTGAGACTTCCCCACGCAGCGCAGAGCTGATCAAGCACGCGTCCAATGCGTATCTGGCATTGAAGATTTCATTCATCAACGCTGTGGCAAGCTTTTGTGAATCTGTGGGCGCGAACATTGAAGAAGTCTCAAGGGGCATTGGCAGTGACAGCCGCATTGGTCCGGAATTCCTGCGCGCCGGCATTGGCTACGGTGGATCATGTTTCCCCAAGGACGTTGCCGCATTCCGCGCGGTGACGCACGAATTCGGATTCGAATTTCCACTGCTTGATGAAATCAAGAGAATCAACGACGAGCAGCGCATACGGTTTATCGGCAAAGTCCGGAGCGCGTTGGGGACCATCAAAGGAAAAAAACTGGCCGTGCTTGGATTGGCTTTTAAGGATGGCACGGACGATGTGCGCGAATCACCCGCCATCAAGGTGATTGAGCAATTGCTTAAAGAAAAGTGCCAGATAACGGCTTTTGATCCGGCCGCAATGGACCGGGCGCGGCAAATTCTGGGCAGCAGAATCAAATATGCCGCCGATGCTTACGCTGCCATGGAAGGCGCCGACGCGCTGCTGATCCTGACGGAGTGGAAGGAATTTGCAAACCTCGACCTGGTCCGCATCAAGCACGTTCTGCGCTCTCCCATTGTGCTGGACGGACGCAACGTGTTCTCGCAGGCGGAAATGGCTGAAGCAGGTCTTTCCTACTTCAGCATCGGCCGTCCGGCGCTCGAAGCTTCACGCAGTTTGCTCAAGAAAGGCCAGAGCGCAAGATAATAACAAGATAAAAAGAGCACGTTTCTCAAGACGGAATTGTCTGGATCAAGAGTGATGGGGCTGCTTCTGACAGCCCCGTTTTCATTGGGAACGCACCCACAGGAACTATGAAATCGCAGCACCGCAACAAGAAACTGAATGATCCGGCGGCCAGAACCGCGC
>JBAVUZ010000119.1:0-3591 GCA_049697035.1 Candidatus Angelobacter sp.
CGTTCATCTTGGCCACATAGCAGTGGCGCGCGCCGCCGCGGAAAAGTTTGGCCTGGGCCGTGTGTATTTTGTTCCTGCTGATCTCCCGCCCCACAAGCAAAAGCGCAAGCTCACGGATTTCCAGCACCGCTTTGCCATGCTGGCTCTGGCCACGGCGGACGATCCGAGCTTTGTCGCATCATTACTCGATGCGCACACCGGCCATCCAAACTACTCGATCGATACGGTCCGACGGCTGAAGAGCACGCTCAAGAAGACTGACAGGCTCTATTTCCTGATCGGCATTGACGCATTTAAAGACATCGCCACATGGCGGCAGCCGGAAGAGTTGCTGGCTGAAGTCGAATTCATCGTCGTCAGCCGACCTGGCTATTCGCTGGCCGATGTAGGTCGCGCGCTGCCGGAATCTCTGCGTCCAACCGACTTAATGATGCGCGCTATGCGCCCCCAGCGGGCTGAAGGAACTATCGCTTTGATGGGCGCTACCATCCATCTGCTGGGCGAGGTGCGGGAGAAAGTTTCATCCACGCAGATACGCGCGGCTGCCGCAAAATCCGTAAAGCAGCTCAGCCGCTATGTGCCGCCGCTGGTGGCTGAATACATCAAGAAAGAGAATCTTTACGTCGAGGCCACAAGCAAGGAAAGTACCGGCGCAAGCGCGGACAAAGTGCTATCTTTTCAAGAAGCCCGGCACGGGCATACAAGCAGGAGCCATAAGAACGGATGAGTTTACAGACCAGGCAGCACGTTGCACAGGCGGTCAAGGCCATTGAAGGCAAAAAGGGTGAAGACGTTGTCATCCTTGAGATGGATAAAAGCAGCGGAGCGTTTACTGACTATTTTGTCGTCTGCTCCGGCACCAACCCGCGCCAGATACAGGCGATTGCCGACGACGTGCAAAAAAACATGGCTGAAGCAGGCCAGCGCCCCAACAGCGTAGAAGGGTACACCCAGGCCGAATGGGTGCTTCTGGATTATGTTGATTTCGTTCTGCACATATTCTCTGAGCGCGCGCGCAAGTTTTACGATCTGGAACGGCTCTGGAAGTCGGCGCGAAAATTAACGCCAGCCGACCTGGCGAAAAAGCCAGCGTCAAAGAAGCAGGCCACGTCCAGGAAAGAAGCCGCTAAAAAATCTACAGCTAAGAAGAAAGCTGCTGCTCCCCGAAAAGCCGTGCGTAACAAGACTCGCGCTCAAGGTTCAAAATCAAAAAAGAAATCACGGAAATCGGCGTGAAACTGCAGATCGCCTGGATAGGCAAAACCAAAGAAGTCGCTATTCGCGCTCTTACTGACGAATACCTGAAGCGCATTTCGCATTACGTGGGAGCGGAATCGCACGAGATGAATAGCGAGCAGGCTTTGCTAGATTTGGCCGCTGACACCACGGGCCGCACCACGCCTGTACTCATTTTGCTGGATGCACGGGGCCGCCAGTTCACCTCAGAAGAGTTTGCCAATTTGCTGCGCGACCAGCAGGACCGCGGAACTCAGAACCTGTTTTTTGGCGTTGGACCGGCGGACGGCTTCAGCGACAAGGCTCGCGGCGCAGCTGACCTTGTCCTTTCTTTTGGCAAGATGACTCTGGCGCATGAGCTGGCCCGGGTGGTTTTGCTGGAGCAAATCTACAGGGCATTTACAATCTTAAAAGGCCATCCGTACCATACCGGCCACTGATTTGCGCGAAAAATGATATGGGCGACGTTCACAAGGGTCTCATCATCGTAAATACCGGGCCGGGCAAGGGTAAAACCACTGCGGCCATGGGGACCGCCCTGCGCGCGGTCGGCAACGGTATGAAAGTCTTGATGCTGCAGTTTCTGAAAGGCTCATGGCATTACGGAGAGCTCGACGCCGTAAAGGCCTTTGGCGATAACTTTGTGATGAAGCAGATGGGCCGCGGCTTTGTAAAAGTGGGCGGCGCGGAAACCGATCCTGAAGACGTCCGCATGGTCGAAGCGGCCTGGCAGGAAGCCCAGGAAGCAATCATGTCTGGTAAATGGGACCTGGTGGTTCTCGATGAGATCAATTACGCGATTACCTATGGCATGCTCGATCCAGCCAAAGTGGTGGAGACTCTAAAGCACAAACCCGCCGGGGTACACGTAATCTTGACGGGAAGGAACGCGCATCCGACAATCATTGAGTTGGCCGATACCGTAACGGAAATGAAGCAGGTTAAACATGCCTATGAAAAAGGCGTGATGGCGCAACGCGGCATCGAATATTGAGTAGCGTCGAATGAAAGCGAGCAAATAACTTGGCGTGGTTTAAGCGCGAATCCAGTGAGATCCAGGCGACCGATGAGAAGCGTGTGCGTACAGAAGGCCTGTGGGTTAAGTGTGAAGGCTGCCGGCAGATTATCTGGAAAAAGGAACTGGAAGATAACCTGAACGTCTGCACCAAGTGCGACTATCACTTCCGCATCAATTCGGGAGAGCGCCTCATGCTGCTCCTCGATGAAGACAGCATTGAGATTCAGGATGAAGACCTGCAATCGACTGATCCGCTCAATTTTACTGATACCCGACCCTACAAAGCCCGCCTGGAAAAAAGCAAATCGTCTACCGGCTTGAAAGATGCAATTCGAAACGCTACCGGCACAATGAATGGACGACCGGTGATCGTAAGCTCGATGGAATATTCCTTCATCGGCGGCAGCATGGGCGCGGTTGTCGGTGAAGCAATCACACGGGCGATTGAACGCGCCTGCAAAGACCGCAAGCCAATCATCGTTGTGTCGGCTTCCGGTGGCGCGCGCATGATGGAAGGCGTGGTCAGCCTGATGCAGATGGCAAAAATCTCTGCGGCTCTGGCTCGGTTGGATACAGCCCGCGTGCCCTACATCTCTGTTCTTACTGATCCGACCACCGGCGGCGTGACCGCTTCTTATGCCATGCTGGGCGACCTCAACATTGCTGAGCCGGGAGCGTTGATCGGTTTTGCGGGTCCGCGCGTGATTGAGCAAACAATCCGGCAGAAATTGCCTGAAGGTTTCCAGACCAGCGAGTTCCTGCTGCAACATGGAATGCTGGACGCTGTTGTTCACCGCAAGGACATGAAGTCATACATTGCTCGCGCCCTTGATTTCATGGCACCAAAGGCAGCCTGAGCAGTGTCTGCTACTTACGAATCTGCCGTACACAATCTGCTGGCTCTGGGCCATGAGCTTGCGTCGAACCGCAAGTTTGATCTTGCTCACATGCGCCGATTGGCGGAAGCGCTGGGCAATCCTCAGCGAAAGCTGCAGAGCGTATTGATTGCCGGTACCAACGGCAAAGGTTCAACCGCGGCCACGCTGGCGAGCATTGTGCAGATTGCAGGTTATCGCACGGGCCTTTACACTTCGCCTCACCTGCTGCGGGTGAATGAACGCATACAGATCAATCAGGAGCCGATCAGCGACGCGGAATTTGCGGTGATCTATGATCGCGTTGAGCGTTGCGCGCAGGAGTTGGTGGAACGCGGCGAGCTGCCGTGGCATCCCAGCTTTTTTGAGATGCTAACGGCCATGGCTTTTGAATATTTTGCCAGCGCCGGAATTGATTTGGTTGTGCTGGAGGTGGGACTGGGGGGCCGGCTGGATGCCACC
>JBAVUZ010000120.1:0-1990 GCA_049697035.1 Candidatus Angelobacter sp.
CAGAGGTACTGGCTTGGAATCAACAGGTGAATCATCAGGGCACTCGCATTCAATGGAAGTTTGACCGCGCCAAGGCAAGAAAGAAATTCCGTTACGATCCAATAATCACGCGGTCAGAGAACTAGCAGTCCTGCCAGAAGGATATTAGATCCCACAAGAAATAGGACTCCGATCCCCAGGTCACGACCGAATTGCTTTGCAGTTGACCACCTTTCGCCAATCACGCTCTCAATCGAGCCTCCGCCCAGCCTTATTCCCCAGGCGGCCAGCGCAAACAGGAGCCATTCCCAGGCCATGGTGAATAGATAGCTCACTGCTCGCGACGATCCAAAGGCGGGCAACCCTTGCCGATGCGCTCCCCACGAGGCAATCCCGCCCCAGCGCAAGCAAAAACAGTGCTGTGTGCCAAAGCGGAGCAATAAGTTTGGGAGAGGACTGTGGTGGTTGAGCGACGGCGGGAGCATTCATCGTGTGTGATTATAAGGCTCCTGTTCATTTAAGAAAGCAAAACGGCTGCCCGAAGGCAGCCTTTGATTTCAACTTCGGAGATATCGCCCTAGTTAAGAGGCGGTTTCGATGGCTGAGTTGAAGACCCGGTTCCCATATCACTCGGTGGAGGAGGATTGCTGGGAACAGTCGAGCCGCTCGGAGTAGTCGTGCTGCTGGGCGTGGTGGTGCTTCCCGGCTCGCAGGGATTAGCGGTAGCAACAGTCGTTGACGTCCCGCTCGGACGCGAAGCTGATGCAGTGGACGTCGTACTGGATCCGGTAGTCGAGTTGGTCCCGCTATTCGCAGTTGCTGAAGTGTTGCCCGTTGAAGGCGTGCTGCTCGCCGTGGTCGATGTTCCAGTGCTGTTGGCAGGCGTGCAAGGCGCCACGGTGGTCGAGGTCCCAGTCTGGGTCTGCGTGGAACCCTGTGTCCCGCCGGTTACCGATCCTGCGCTGCCGGCAACACCCGGCGTTCCCTGGGTCACTGAAGGACTTCCGCTGGTGGTGCTTCCGGGCTGCGAAGTTTGCAGTGTTCCCATGGAACCCGAACCTGTGGTTGAAGTGGTTCCGGTTGAGGTCGTTCCGGGCTGCGTGCTGGTGGTGCCCTGGGATGTGCTTGTAGTCGTGCTCGGCGTTGCTGGGCTTGGTGTAACTGAGCCCGTGCTTTGTGCCGTGGCAATACCCACTGACAGTGCAAACACTGATGTCGCTAGTAGAATCTTGCGCATAGAAAGCTGCTCCTTGTGAACTTGCGTGCCCGGGATTTCCGGCCACAAAATGTGAGTCACTCAATACCTTCGGTTAAATAATGGGATGCATTTTCCTGGAAGGCAGATGTCGCAGGCAGAGTTGCTGGACCGCATTATTTGGCCCTTTCCAGCGTCAAACATTCTCGCCTTTCCTGTTCGCCCGCCTCACGCAATGGACAAAGATAGGGGTTTGCTTCTATTCTTCCGCCTGTACTTACAATAAAATGTGATGCTTCACTGTAAGCTGGTTAAGCGCCTGTACTCGCCGGATTTGTATTGCTTTTATTGTCCTTTGAAGGGGAAGAGACTTGAACTTATCGTTTTTTCGTAGCCGCATGCGGCTTGGTTGTTTGTTGGCCCTCGTAGCGTTCTGCATTGTTCTTTCCGGAAAATCATTTGCCCAGGATAACGATTTCTCGGCCGAGGAGATCATACAGATTCTCCAGCAAAACCCAGATGTTCTCGCTGAAGCGAAAGCAGAGATCGTAAGTCAGCTACGGGACCGCGGCTATAACGTCTCTGAGAATGACATCACCGATGATCGTCTGTTCAGTCAGATTCGGTCGGATGACCGTGTGCGCCAGATTGCCGCCAATGAATTAACCAAGCGCGGTTTCGGCCCGGCCCAGCAAGGCGATCAGACGCCCGACGAACAAATTGTCCCTTCAGGTCAACCGTCAGGCCAGCAAACGAACCAGCAAAGCGGACAGAAACCATTTCCGCAGAATATGCCGCGCCAGGGTCAGGCCGGAC
>JBAVUZ010000121.1:0-2117 GCA_049697035.1 Candidatus Angelobacter sp.
TTCCTGATCCCTGCTCATCCGCGTTAATCAGCGGTAAGGTTTTGCCTTCCGATTTCCTCTGCGCCCTTTGCGTCCTTTGCGTTGAAAAGAATTTGTTCTTCCGATTCCGGCGATGACGCGCGATCTCGGCGATTACGGCGATTCTTGTCTCCACATCCGCACTGCTTTCCTCAGTTCCAGCACCATAATTTCCTTCGGACAAGCTTTCCAATTGTGGCGCCAGCACACAATCATGTCGCATCCTTTCGGATCGTGCCCATGATCCGCGAATGACCGGCTATCTTTCTCAAATTCAATTCTCACGTCCTGCCATCGTCCTGGCAGCACTTCCATCTTTGCCCGGCAATCCGGAAATCCCGGTTGTATTGCTTCAAGAATGAATCCCAGGTCTCGCGCCATCATCGCAAAGAGCATGCTCACGCCCATCTCGTTCACCGGTTCGTGCGTCAGGTCGGCTGTATGCATCGGCTCTCCCAGCAGCGGACGGTCCGGCAGCACCCTTCTTAAAAATCCGCCTCCCAGCACCGTGCTGGCCACCAGCACCGTAAGCATTGTCGTCGTTACGCACTTCATTCCTTCCAGTGGAGGCGGCAGCCCCGGCTTCAACGGCCCCATCAGCACGTTCTGCCCCACGCTTTTTCGCGTCGCCGCCATGAACCTCCTCGCCCACCGCGCCCGTGCTGGCTCCGGCCCGCTTCCGATCATCTCTACCACGTCTTTCCATTCGCCGCGCAGTGCGCCCTTGGCTTCTGCTTCCATAAAGGCCGCCGGCATCAGCCCCCAGCGCTGGAACCGGCCAACCATGCACCGGTGCGCATACCTTCCTGTTATCTTGTATTCTGGCCGTGTGGGCATCCGTTTCAGCTCTCGTGCCACCCGGCCCCAGTCCTCCAGCAGGTCTTCGTTCTGGATTGTCCGTTTCGGCCCCGTCGGCGCAGGCTCCAGCCCCGCCTCTCTCACTGCCGCCCGATGCCTCGTAAAATGTTTCGTCACCACCGCCGGAGAAATCCCGCCCTTCTGCTCCAGCTCTTCCCGTGTGGGCGCACGCCCCAGTTCTGTGGCCAGCCGCTGAAGAGTGCTGATGACCTGTTCTTTTGAAATTAAGGATTTTTTGCCCTGCATGGCTTCGCCCTCGCACAATTAAGTGAAATCCCGTCGCAGTAGGTAAAGCGGCGCGGGTGTCGCCGGCCGATTGTAGGCTTGCCGTTTGGACGGCTCTGGAGGGCTCGCAGGTCGATCGTTCGGTCGCTCCAGCAGCTTAGTTTATAGCACGAATAAACCACGAAAGCAAGAGTTTTCCGCGCCAAAAATCGCCCGATTTTTGGACTTGTCTGCTTTTGGTTTTTGCTTCCGTTTAGACATCTTTCCTTTGTTACGCTCTCCCTCAGAGCATGCCATCCCGAACTGCGAGGTCGAGCCTCTGGCGAGACGGCAGCCGCCCCGGCTGTGAGCCCTAAACCCTTAAATGGTCGTGGAGCGCAGGTGCCCTCGCCTGCGAAATTAGCATTCTCAGCTTCAATGTAGACCACAACAGGGTGGAGCAGGCATTCATGCCTGCGGTACTCCGCGATCAATTGCCGGGGCTTCAGCCCCTGAGGGATCGATTTCATTGCCGTGTCGCGCGAGCCTAGTCTGATTTTTCTCTCGGGAATCAAACGGTTTCGCACACAAAATCGCCTGACGCCTTTGCCTTCCAAGTCCCCGCAAGGGGACGATTGGCAGTAGCCCGCCGTTTTAACGGCGGGAAAACAATCAAAGAATCCTTCCTCACTGCCGTAGGCCCGCGCGGAGCGTAGCAGAGCGCGCTTAAAGAAAAATTCAGGCTGGATGTAAGCTCGCGAAGAGCAATTACAATGGATGCCAGCTTTAGCGATGATTCGAATAACTCCACAACATATCTACATCTTGCGGGACTCGACCGGGAAAAGGTTCACCGATCTCCTCGACCGTCTGATCCGCTGCTCCGCGGGAGTTCTTGGGATACCTCCCACGGAAGTCCTTGACAACCCCCGGACGAACTACCCCGACGGTGGCGTGGACACGCAGGTCACAGCCGTAGCAGCGCTACCTGATCCATGGACTTACTTCAACGAGCGGTCGGTATGGCAGTACAAGGC
>JBAVUZ010000122.1:0-6598 GCA_049697035.1 Candidatus Angelobacter sp.
AATCGATGACCGCCCGCCGGCCAAAACCTCCGCCGGCATACTCCGTGTGGAACGTAACCTGGTCAGGCTTCAACTCCAGCGTTTGTGCCACCGCCATCTGGTCGATCGTTTGAAATTGTGAGCCCGCCCAGACTTCCGCTTTGTCGCCGACAAAGCGGACCGTTGTGTTCAAAGGCTCCATGGGAGTATGCGCCAGATACGGGAATTCAAACTCCGCCTCGATTCGGTTGGCCGCTGGAATGGCGTCCAGCGCTTTCTGGTCGCCTCGGCTCGCTGCAACGTTGCCCGCAGTGCGCGCCAGTTCCTTGTATTGTGTCCATAGCTTGCCGCTGTCGGGGGGTTCAACAGGCGAGAGGTCCCATTCCACCTTCAGGAGATCGCGGGCCTGCTTCGCCGTCCAGAACTTGTCGGCCACAACCGCCACGCCGGTGCCTTTCGCGAGCGGAATTTCAAACACGTCCTGCATACCCGCCAAAGCGCGTGCAGCCTTGTCATCGATGCTTTTTACGCGCCCACCAAACACAGGGGGATGTGCGACCACGGCGGTCTTCATGCCGGGAAGATCGAGGTCCAGTCCGAACATGAGCGAGCCATCGCATTTGGGCCGGCTGTCGAGACGCCGGGTGTTCTTCCCCACCAGCTTGAATTGTGCTGGGTCTTTTACTTTCACGGTCGCCGGGACCGGTTGTTTGGCGGCGGCTTCCGCCAGTTCGCCGTATTTGGCGGATTTCCCGCCAGGGCCATGCACCACGCTGGCCTCTGTCCGGCACTGTTCAGGTGCGACCTTCCATTGTTCTGCCGCCGCGGTCACCAGCATGGCCCGCGTCCTGGCGCCTAACTCCCGATACTGCTGGAACGAATGTGCGATGGAGCCGGAGCCGCCGACCATCTGGATGCCAAAGAGCGGGTCCTTATAAACATCGGCGGCTGGCGCCAGCTCGGCCGCGACCTGTGACCAGTCGGCGTCCATCTCATCAGCCAGGACCATTGGCAGTGAGGTCTGCACGCCCTGGCCAAACTCCAGTCGGTTTACCGTGATTACAATCTTGCCGTCCGGCTTGATGTGTATGAACGCGTCCGGCGGATAGGCCTTTGCCTTGGGCACCGCACCCTCCTGCGCCAGCAGGGGAAAATCGAGATACAAAGAAACCAGCAGCCCGCCGGCTGCCGTGGCGGAGACGCGCAGGAAACTGCGCCGGCTCAGCTGGTGAGTACTGGCAGGGTTGATCGTGACTGTCATGGCGCGCCTCCTTTATTTGAGTTTTTGCGAAGCGGCTTTGATCGCCTCGCGAATCCGTACATACGTTCCGCAGCGGCAAAGGTTTCCACCCATTGACTCTTCGATGTTCGTGTCCGTAGGTTTAGGTGTGCTCTTGAGCAGGGCAACGGCGCTCATGATCTGGCCGCTCTGGCAGTAGCCGCACTGCACCACGTCCTGCGCCACCCATGTGTCCTGCACTACGCGCCCCACCGGGTCGTTGGCCATTGCTTCAATGGTGATGATTGGGCGTGTGCCGACAAGAGAGACTGGAACTACGCACGAGCGCGTGGCAATACCACCCAGATGAACCGTGCAAGCGCCGCAAGCCGCAATGCCGCAACCGTACTTGGTGCCGGTCATCTGCAGCTCTTCACGCAGCACCCACAGCAGCGGGGTTCCGGGATCGGCCGTGACTTCTCTCGTTTGGCCATTCACCGTGAGCTTGTAGCTTTCCATGCTGGCCTCCTGCGTCATTTGTTTTGTGGACAGGGCATTCCCGCTGCCACCCACTTGCGCGTCGCTTCCACAAATTCGTCGTGCGTCAGCGGCGGCAGAGTTCGCATCGTGCCGTCGATGCTCCGTCCCGGATGAAACGCCCACAGCACCAGCGGTTCTTCAGTGTGGTGCTTCAACAAACCGGGCCCGCCAAGACCGCTGTTTTTCGACCGGTCCGTTAGCGCCTGGCAGACTTCAGAGCTGGATAGGATCTGGTCGTTGGTGTTCTGCCACCTCATCGAGAGTGGCGCCAGGTGCCAGCCGTGCGCGCCGGGAACGCCCGTTGAATCGGCATTCGCGCTCTGATGGCATGTGATGCAGCGCAGCGCGGGAAAGCCTGTTCCCAGCTGGCCGCGTGTCACGTTCGCAAAATGCCGGTGCCGGTCATCTCCCTGCTGCGGATAGTTGGTGGCCGTATGGCAATTGATGCAGCGCGGATGCGTGAGCACGGAATAGACCTGTTGCCAGGCCGCCAGCCCATCCATTCGCGATGTTGGCGCAGGTTTAGGTTGTGCAGTTGCTTCGCGGCACGCGGGACCAGCTAACCATGCGCCGCAGACAGCCAGCACCACGCAGATCGCTGCGGGCAAGCTGTACAGTTTCTTCATCTGCGCCTCCTCGGGAACGGGGACAGGTGCGGAGCACCTCAACTCAGATGCTTGCGATAGTACCACCATCATCTTGGTCTTGCTCGCTCAAGCGTTCAGCGACGCGGCGAATGCGGTTGTTCTTCGCTGTCCCGCGGGCGGGAATTGCGTGTGCTGACTGGGTGCGGGCAAAATCTGTTACTTCGAAATGTGCGGCAGCCAATCCCATTTGCCTGCGCTGCCTTCAGTTAGCGTGACAGTCTGTGTCTTTCCATCATTCAGGTGTGCAATCGCCTGTGGCCGGTCGTGGTCGTCCCAGTGCATGTCCTCAAAGTTTGCCAGCACAATTCCGTCTGATGAGAGGAATCCGTTGTAGCCTTCCCACATCAGTGTGCCGTTGCGCCGGTAAAGCTTGATTGTTTCCCCATCCTGACCGTCCGGCTGTTCGTAAGCCAGGTAGTATTGTGCATTCTTTGAGAACAAAACTTTTTGCCCGCCCGGCAAGAGCGCCCCGGTCGCGTCATCGACGAGCGCTCCCGTAAAGAGCGCCCCATCTTCCTTCAGAAGCATGTGCAATTTCAAATCAGCGTTATAGCCGCAATATGTCCAGCGGAGACCGTCAAGAGGTTCATCGTAAGGCGGCTTGTCTTTCAGGATGCACTTCCCGCCTGCCCAGCCGACTTCAATAACGTGAGCTCCCAGCCGCTTTGCGCCATGCGGCGCTTGTTTAAATCTTGCGACCTCCTCAGCGCTCCTGGGCCGTACAAAGTCGTCGTCAGTTACTCCCGGGCGGGTCGATGGCACGGAGCATTGCAAAACCTGTTGGCAGTTGGCCAGCGTAGTTGCCCCGGCAACCAGGGACAAGAGAAGCAATAGATAGCGAGCTTTCATCATGGCTCGTCAAGTATTCGTCAACACACACGCCGTAGTCCACGGATTTTTTGGCTCAGCACTAGGACGATAGCGTTTTCTCCAGCTCCGCAGGCTCTGCGATCGGAGGCTTGCAGCTGAAGCCGCTGCAGATCACCGCCACGGTGTGGCCTTTCTTGATCGCCGGCAAGTTGGGGATCGTTTCTGCCAGCGCGGGCGGAAGCATCTGCGCTACTGCTTCTCCCTCTTGCAAATGAAGAACGGACTGGTTCAAGGACAGATGCTTGAGCGCCGCGGCTTCCAGTTGTTCGGCTCTCACTCCACTCCCAACGACTACCACTTGCGTGTGCGGATGCAGATACATTCCCAGCGCTATCCCATACGTGGAAGCAAACAACCCGTAGTGCGCGGCGATTCCGGCAAAGGCTTTCAACGTGCTTTCCGCAAGGTCGCGGTGCTTTGAGTCGTTGGTATAAGCGTGCAGCCGCAGCAGAGCGATTGCCGCCATGGGATTTCCGGCGGGCGTTGGTGAATCCTGCAAAGGCTTGCGCCGCGCGGCCAGCGCACCCAGCACCAGTCCATCGCCAACGTCAGGGCCGCTGGCCATATCAAAGAAGCCGCCTTCATTGGGATCATGGAAGCGCGCGACCATTGCCGCCGCAATCTTCTCCGCAAAATGGAAATAGCTCAGGTCGGCGCTGGCTTCATAAGCGTCAAGGCAGGCGATGGTCGTGAACGCGTAATCTTCCAGCACGCCGGGAACGCGGCGCTTGGCGGCCTGCGGGTCTGAGTAAGCAAGCACGCGCTGCAAGCCCAGCTTCGCGTCCCAGCCCTGAGAAAGAATGCGGTCAAGCGAGCGCAGCGCAAACCGGCGCGCATCATCAAGCTTGAGCACACGGGCCACTTTGAGATAGGCAGAAACGCAAAGCGCATTCCAGCCCACATAAACCGTCTTGTCTATGAAGGGAGTAGTGCGTTGCAGCCGCGCTGCCAGCATTTTTTTCTTGGCGGAATCAATAATCGCCTGCACTTCCTGCGGCGTCTTCTTCACGCGCTCGGCAACTTCTGCAATACTGGCGCGCAGGTAAAGCACGTTCTTGGCGGGATTGTGATGCATCTCGCCGACTTCGCCAATGTCGTAATGCAGCATCGCGACCTGCAACTCGTCGGTGTTCAGCACCGCTTCGGCCTCGTCCAGCGTCCAGGTGAAGTAGTCGCCGTCGTCGTCCAACGAGATGTCGGCATCCTGTGAGGCGTAAAAGCCGCCGTGTTCGCGGTCAGAAAGCACTTCATCCATCCAGCGAATGATGTCCTTCGCCACGAACGCGAAAAACTCATTGCCTGTAAGCTGGTATCCGTGGATGTAGTTCTTCAGCAGCTCGGAATTGTCGTACGACATTTTTTCAAAATGCGGAACAATCCAGTGCTCGTCCACGGAGTAGCGATGGAAGCCGCCCGCCAGCTGGTCATAAACGCCGCCCCGCGTCATCTTGTCGAGCGAAACGGTGATCACGTTCAGCAGCTCAGCATTGCCTGTCTCCGCGCAGCGTTGCATCAGCAGGTCCATGCCGCTGGGATGAGGAAATTTGGGCGACGAGCCAAAGCCGCCATGCTCGGGATCGAACAACTTCACTGCTGACTCCACCATGCTGTCAATCAGCTCAGGCTTGAGTGCTCCGGACTTTCCGGCGAAGCCTTCTGCCTGGCTTATGGCGCTCATCACGCTCTCTGCAGACTCCAACACGTCGCCGTGTTTTTCACGGTAGGCCTGCGCCAGCGTCAGCAGTACGCGGCTAAAGCTGGGACGCCCCTGATAATCCTGCGGCGGGAAATATGTTCCCGCATAAAACGGCTTGCCTTCAGGCGTTAGAAACGCCGTCAGCGGCCATCCGCCCTGCCCACTGATGGCCTGCACCGCGGTCTGGTATCGGCTGTCAACGTCGGGGCGTTCGTCGCGATCGACCTTGATGGCGATGAAATGCTCATTGATGATCGCCGCGATCTCAGGGCTCTCATAGGACTCGCGGTCCATCACATGGCACCAGTGGCACCACACCGCGCCGATATCAAGGAGAATGGGCTTGTTCTCGCGCTTGGCGGATTCAAACGCTTCCAGCCCCCACTCATGCCAGTGGATGGGCTGATGCATGGCGGAACGCAGGTAAGAAGAAGAGGCTTGTGCAAGCGAGTTGAGGGCGACGTCGGGCATCTTCTAAGTGTAACGCCTGGGGTGGGGTATGGGTTGGAGGACCGCGTCCCTTCAGTCGTCTGGATTACAAAAATTGCCGAAACCCGTGAGGGATGAAAAGCGGCTTGCATGTGAATACGTCGATGACAAGTCACTGAACCGTGTTTCTTTGGCGCAAACTGAAGTATGATGAATTTGTTCGAGGTTCGCCTATGGCCAGTACCACGTCAATTTCGGTGAGCGAGTACCTCAATAGCAGCTACAGCCCGGACCGCGACTTTGTGGATGGGCGGGTTGAGGAGCGTAATGTGGGTGAACATGACCATGCGGCAGTCCAGGCAGCCCTGATTCTGTGGTTTGGCCAGCGCCAGGACGATTGGAACATAGAAGTCCTTCCTGAACAGCGCATTCGCATTTCTGCTACAAAATTTCGTGTTCCTGATATTTGTCTGGTCTCGCTTGACCAACCCGTGGAACAGATACTTACCAAGCCGCCACTGGCGTGTATAGAAATCCTCTCCCCGGAAGACACACCGCGGCGCATGCAGGAACGCCTCAATGACTATCGAGGATTTGGCGTGGCCAACATTTGGGTTCTGGATCCTGCAACCCATAGAGGCTACGATTGCCAATCTTCCGGCTTTCTGGATGCGACAGAATTCTCCGTTCCGGGCACTCCTATCCGCTTGTCCCTTTCCGAGCTTTTTGCCAGAATCAGGCGATAGCTTCCAAGGCTTCCGGGATGCTGTAGATAGTCACCAACCTCAGCCGCCATGCGCATCGCCATTCTCGCAGACATTCACGGCAATCTCACTGCGCTTGATGCTGTGCTCGCCGATCTGCGGCAGCAGAAGCCGGACGTGGTCTATCACGGCGGCGACCCTTGCGTTTGGCGGATGCAATCCCGCCGAGGTGATTGACTGCATTGTGCACGAAGGCTGGAAGGGCGTGCTGGGCAACACCGACGAGATGCTATGGGACAGCTCGGCGCGGGCCGCGCTGGAAGCGGCGGCGCCCAAGCTGAAGCCGCTGTTCAAGGTGCTCTTCGACGCGAGCGGCCCGGCAACACGAAAGATGATTGGCGAGTCGAGGCTAGAATGGCTACGCGCTCTACCTGCTGAGTTTCGACATGAAAATCTGGCGCTCATGCACGCAAGTCCCGGCAATTTGTGGCGCGCTCCCATGGATACGGCAGAG
>JBAVUZ010000123.1:0-1928 GCA_049697035.1 Candidatus Angelobacter sp.
CAGAGGTACTGGCTTGGAATCAACAGGTGAATCATCAGGGCACTCGCATTCAATGGAAGTTTGACCGCGCCAAGGCAAGAAAGAAATTCCGTTACGATCCAATAATCACGCGGTCAGAGAACTAGCAAGTAAATCTGATCGCCAAGGAGATTGGGATGGCGGAGCATATTGTTGTGTCGGTAGAGAACAGGATTCTTACACTGCGCCTGGATCGCCCAGAGAAGAAGAATGCTTTGACCCGCGGTATGTATCTGGGAATGATTGAAGCGCTCAAGCAAGCCGACGCCGACCCAAATATTCGTGTGGTTCTGATCACGGGAATAGAGGCCTGTTTTACGGCAGGGAATGACTTGGTGGATTTTGCCAATGCAAAGCCGGGAGAGACGAGTCCGGCGATTCTGTACCTGCAAACATTGATAGCGGCACAGAAACCAGTGATCGCGGCCGTGGGAGGAGTAGCGATCGGAATCGGCACCACAATGTTGTTGCATTGTGACCTTGTATATGCGGCCTCGGACGCGCGCTTTCAGCTTCCCTTTGTCAATCTGGGACTGTGTCCGGAAGCCGGCTCCAGTGCTCTTCTGCCTGCACTGATGGGACAGCGCAGGGCAGCAGAGCTTCTGTACTTTGGCGAGCCATTCACAGCGGATACAGCACGAGACGTTGGAATCGTGAACGCCATAGTCGCCAGCAATGAGCTTCTCGGCACGGCGATGGAAAAGGCACGGCAACTTGCGGAAAAACCGCCGTCAGCGTTGCGCATCACAAAAGCTTTGTTGAAGCGTGGATCGGTCAGCGCAATTGCCGATGCGATGGTCAAGGAGACCAAACAATTTGCCGCTCTCTTGCAAGGTCCGGAGGCAAGGGAAGCGATGATGGCTTTCATGCAGCGGCGCAAGCCGGACTTCTCACAATTCTGAAAGAATGTGCGAGGATGATCAGCTGACAAGCTCGTCGCGCCAGCCGTCTTTCTTCATTTCCGACTGGAACCAGCGCTGCAGGTGACTGCGAATCTCTGCCGGCATTTCGCTGAATTGAATTCCGTGGTGCCCTTCCTTATTCGCCCATGCAATGCGCCCGCGTAGTTCAGCCTGCACGTTGCTTTCAGGAACGACAAAATGAATCGTTACCGCTTCGCCCTGTCCCAGGATTTTATGGAGAGAAACTCCGGCTCCGCCCAGGCTGATGTTCAGCAGGTTGGCGTCCATGCACTCTTCACCATGCGTTAGCTTAACGGGAGCACTGGTCTGCTTGCGATAATAGCGTTGCTGCTCCGCGCACAAGGTGCCCACGGCTGTTTCACTTTCATTTTCACGATACGCCTTCAGCTTGCGAAGCAGGGTGCGGCGAGAAATTCCCAGAGCTTCGGCTGCTTTGCCCTGGTTGCCGCCGCAACGGTCCAACATGTCAAACACAATCTGCCGCTCCACCTGGTCAAGATCACGATTCAGGGGATTCTTCCCGTGGCCCGGTGTGGTTTCATGATGCAGCTTCAGGTCCGCGCTGGTGATTTCCACTGGAGCATTCTTCGCCAGCATAATCGCGCGAAAGATGGCATTACGAAGTTCGCGTACGTTGCCCGGCCATTCGTGCGTGAGCAGCGCCGTAACGGCGTCATTTGAAAAACGTGAATTCGGGTGGTGCTGCTGCAATATCTGCTCGGCGATTGCCAACAGGTCTTCAGGCCGTTCGCGCAGCGGCGGTATCTCGAGCTTAAATTCGGCTAGCCGATGATATAGATCATTGCGAAAACGCCCGGCACGGACCAGTTCTTCCAGATTCTGGTTGGTAGCCGCCACCACGCGCACATTCACGCTGACTTTCTTGCTTCCACCCAGGCGGTAATAAGGCACGCCGTCCAATACGCGCAGCAGTTTGACCTGGACCTTAGGATCAAGGTCTCCGATTTCGTCCAGGAAAAGGGTTCC
>JBAVUZ010000124.1:0-5000 GCA_049697035.1 Candidatus Angelobacter sp.
GGATTCAGGGCCTTGCCGCGGCCCACGGAAATCAGGAAAAACAAACTCCAGCGCATCACGGGGAAGCTCGTCCTGAGCAGTTCGTAAATCGCCGGAAGGTCGTCAACGGTTTCTTCTGAAACCAGCGTGTTTACCTGGATGGGCAGGCCGAGCCGTCCTGCGTGGCGCGCGGCCTCAAGAGTGTGTTCGAATGTTCCCGGCACGTTACGGATCGCGTCATGCTTAGCGGCGGTCGATCCGTCAAGGCTCAATCCCAGGGCCTGAATGCCATGCTGGTTCAGCTTGGTAATGGCTTCATTGGTCAACTCAGGCGTGGCGCTGGGCGTGATGGAAACGTCCAGACCAAGGCCGCGCGCGTAATCGATCAACTGATAAATGTCCTTGCGCCGCAAAGGGTCTCCGCCTGTGAGAATCAGGTGCGGCAGGGGATCGCCAAAATCGAGGAGCTGGCGGATGAAAGACTTGCTTTCCTCGGTTGTCAGTTCCAGCGGGTGCGAGCCAGGCATGGCTTCAGCCCGGCAATGCTTGCAGGCCAGGCCGCAGGCCTGGGTCATCTCCCAGTAAACGAGCATTGGATTTCTTGAGAAATCCTGCCCAACCCGGCCCATATCTGGAGTTCTGTGCGCCACCACCATGCTGCTCTCCTCTAATCCAAAATTTCGTAAGCTTTAACTTAGTGTCCGGGCAGAGAAAGGGCTGTGATAGAAGTCACAGTTGATATGTGAATAAGGGAAATGGAGCTCGTCCAGCCGTGATTCGCGGAATGAAAAATGCTTTAAACACCCTGAAAATCAGGTATTCCAGGCAGCAAAGCCAGCCTACGGTCTGTTGGGCAACTTTACTTTGCGGTCTTCCGGCTTCATCGCGTTGAATTCCTCTGACTTGCCCCTGGGGATGCTCAAGACCGTCCACGCCGCGCCGCGCAGGTGTTTGCCCACGTAAAGAATCTGCCCCACGTGATAGGCGGTGTGCATCAAGCTGCGGTTGATCGCTTGCAGGATGGTGTGCGGCTCGCCGCGGATGGTCACGATCTTTACAAAATCCTCCGCCTTGAGCGACGCGACGGTATCAAAGACGATCTTGAAGCTCTCTTCCCAGCGGCGCATCAGATCAGCGCGCGTGTCAGCCGCCGTCAGCACAAATTCCTGGTCGCGATTGCGGTCCGGCTTCTCGCCATCGGTGGTCAAGAAGTCCAGCCAGCGGGAGCGCAGGTTGCCGGCCATATGCTTTACGATCTGGGCGGTGCAGTTGGACTCGGGGTCGGGAAGCTGAAAGAATTCCTGGTCGTTGAGCTGGGCCAGGCCACCATCGGCCAGCCGTTTGTAGCCGCGAAAGCTGCGGCGCACTTCATCCAGATAATCCGCCTCAAAGGACCTGCGCTCGGCCATCGCCCAACCTCCTGATTCTTCTAGCTTAACAAGAATCTTGCACCCGAATCCGTCTCCAGTACGTATAACTGTTCAAGAGAGGGCACTTGGAGCAAACGGCGGCATTTGAAGATGACCGGCTCAAGCAGGCGCTGACGCTATCACTCAATGGTGACGCAGAGGCCTTTGCCGAACTGGTGCGCGAGCATCAGGGCATGGTCTTCAGCATTGCCTACCATTTTCTCCAGGACCGCTCTCTGGCGGAAGACCTGGCGCAGGAAGTTTTTCTGGAGCTGTTTCAAAGCATCGATCGCATACAGTCGCCGGCGCACCTGACGTACTGGTTGCGAAAGGTCACGTCCAACCGTTGCATTGACCATGGCCGCAAAAAGAATCGCCGCCGTGAGATGGCATTGGAAGAAGCGCCGGAGCCCGTAAGCGCTTCTGAGCACGCCGATCCCATGATGCTGGAGCGGTTGCAGCAGAGCCTGGCGACTCTGCCGGAAAAGCAGCGCCTGGTGGTGATCATGAGGTTTCAAGAAGGATTGGGCCCGGCTGAGATTGCGGAAGTCCTGGAAATGCCGGTGAACACCGTGAAGAGCACGCTGCACCGCTCACTGGCTGACCTGCGCAAGGGCCTGACGCGCAAGATTCGAGAGGTACGATATGCATTTTTCTGAAGACGATCTTCGTGAAGCGCTGAAGCGAAAAGATCCGGGCGAAGGTTTTGCCCAGCGAACCATGGCAAGGGTAATCCAGGCGCAGGCCGAAAGCAGGTCTGAAAACAAGGCCGCCCTGGAAAAGAAGAGCCACAGAGCGTTCGTAGCCTGGTGGCTGCATCGTCCGGTGTTTGCGATGGCCGTGGTGGCGATATTGCTGCTGGCATGCGGGATTAGCGGCTATCAATATTCCGAGTATCGCCATGCTGAAGAAAACCGCATTGCCCGGGCGAAACAGCAGCAGCTCCAGCAGGAAGCGGAACGCGCGCGCGACCAGGCAATCATGGCCCTGGAGATTGCCCGCGCCAAGATGAACCATGTGTTGCAGCACGCTCAGCTGCAGGCAGAACCGAACGACAAGATCAGGAGAGAGCGTTTATGAACCTTGTAACCTGCAAGTTAACCCGAATTCTAGTTGCGGCAATCCTGTGCTTTTGCGCGCTGCGCGGCTATGGGCAGGATGCGAAGCTGCAGCTCGGCAATCTGGATAAGCTGAGTGAAAAGGCCGCCCGCGTAACCGACGTTACTCTCGACGGATCGCTCCTTCAATTTGCCGTAGATCTGATCAAGAAGGTGGACGCCGGAGATAATGATGTGGAACAGCTGCAGTCCATCATCAAGAATCTTAAGGGCATCTACATCAAGAGCTTTGAATTTGATGACGCCAGCCAATACAGCAAAGGCGACGTCGATGCCATACGCTCCCAGCTGACTTCACCGCGCTGGAGCAAAATAGTCCAGAGCATGGAGAAGCGCCGCAATGAGTATGACGAAATTTATGTCTTGAAGAATGGTGACAAAGTTGGCGGCGTGGTGATTCTGGTGGCGGAAGCCAGGGAGCTTACGGTCGTCAATCTGGTGGGCGATGTGCCCATGGACAAAGTGGCATCGCTGGAGCGTCATCTTGCTCCGGTAGAAAAACATTCTGACAAGCAGAAACAAAAGAAGGGGAGCGGCCATGATCAGGAATAGCAAGACGTTTACATTTGCATGCCTGATGCTTGCCGGTCTTGCCACGACAGCGCAGAACGCCTTTGCGCGCGATGACTTCGGCAAGATCGTCCATCATATTGAAGTGAACTATCACGTCCATCGCCAGCATCGCTGGGTGATGGGACTGGCCGGCTTCACCGTAAAGGTCTGGCATATTGCGGGCGTGAAGAGTTTCAAAGGCGCGATTTTTGAGAACCAGCCGTTTGTGAATGCGGCGTCTGATACGCGGTTCGATGAAGTGGTCCGCGCCGCCATGGATTCAGGCTGGCAGCCGCTGGTCCAGAGCTGGGACCGCCACACCGGCGAGCGCACGTACATTTACGCACAAGATCTGGGCAAAGACATGAGGGTGCTGGTGGTGAATCTTGAGTCGAATGAGGCCGTTGTGCTTCAGGTGAAAGTCGATCCCAAGAAGCTGAATAACTTTATTGAAGAGACCATGCCTGACCATCACGGTCGTCCTGTGCGTCGCCAGGAAGCCGAACCGCAGAGCGACCCGAAGGTCGAACTGGCGGCGTCAACTTCTCCCGCTTGGGATGGGATCTGCCTATTCGTACAGGACGATGCGCAGCCATTGACGGAACCATAAACTCAGGGCTTGGCGGCCTGGTTTTTGAAGCTGGCGCCGACATGCTTCTTCGCGGCCTCGGTTACGGCGATCATCAGGTCTTCCAGGTGGCGATGCGCGGTGAGATAGCTGATCACCATCATGCGTATCACTGACTGGTCGCCAACCAGAGTAGTTGAAATCCATCTGCGGCCATCGCAAGTGACTTCATGCACAATCGCTTCATGGGCAGTGCGGCGTTCTTCCTCTGTCATCCCAGCGCGCTTGATACGGAAATTGACGATGGGAAGCACCTGCGGCGCGGCCAGCTCAAAGATTTCTGAGCTGCGCACCCAGTTGGTGAAGAATGCTGCTAGCTTTAGTTGCCGGTCGATCAATTCCTCGTAGGCCTGGCGTCCGTGCACCTGCAAGGTCAGCCAGAGCTTGAGCGAATTCATCCGCCGCGACCACTGTGTGCTTACCTGAAAATTATCGAGCAACGGTGCAGAGCCGGTCTTCTTTGGCATGTAGGGTGTGCTGGTGGCGAAAGCCTGTTGCAGCGCTTCCGGGTGCGACGTGAGCACCATGCCGGCGGCGAAGGGCATGGCCAGCCACTTGTGTGGGTCGATCGTTATCGAGTCCGCGAGTTCAATGCCGCGTACCAGACCGCGATGCTGGTCAGAAAAGATGGCTGCCGCGCCGTAAGCTCCGTCGATATGCAGCCAAAGGCCGTGTCGTTTAGCAATCTCCGCAAGCTTGTTCAGATCGTCGATTGCTCCGGAATTTGTGGTACCCGCTGTGGCTACGACGCAGAACGGTGTGAAGCCTCCAGCTTTGTCCTGCGTGATCTGCTTTTCCAGTTGAAGCGTATCCACCTGCGCGGCGGCGTTTACGTTTATGCGGCGCACCGAATTGCGTCCCAGACCGAGCAAACCGGCAGACTTATCGAGAGAATGGTGGGCTTCCTCTGAAGCGTAGAGCACGGGCTTCGCTCCGCAAGAGGCAAGCCCATCCTCTACAGATTGCGGAAAGCGCATCGCCAAAGCCATGGCCAGCGCGCTGAAGTTGGCCTCATTGCCGCCGCTGGTGAATGTGCCGTCGAAGGGCTTGCCCCAACCAACGCGCTCGCCGATCCAGCGCACGGTTTCGCGCTCAATTCGGGCTGCAAGCTGTGAGCGGGCCAGGCTGGCCAGTTGCGGATTCAAGGCCGCCACCAGCGCTTCCGCCAGCACCGCCATGTAGGTGGGAGTGGGATTCATCAGCCCAAAATAGTTGGCGCTGGGAACGTGGAAGCCCTCAGTCACCATGTCCGAACAGAGCTGATCCAACACCGTTGCGGCATCTTCGCCAAATTCCGGCAGGGGATCGCTAAGG
>JBAVUZ010000125.1:0-7612 GCA_049697035.1 Candidatus Angelobacter sp.
GATATAGGCGCGTTCACGGACCAGTTCATTGGGCTTGACGATAAAGCTTTTCACGTACCAGCCGGATACCTGAAACGCCAGATAACAGAGAATTGCGGGAACAATGGCTGCCGCGAGCCAGCGCCCGCGTTGGAGCCAGATCGCATTTGCCATGGCGATCACCGCACCGAGGATGAGCGCCGCGCAGATCACCATCTGACCGGGCAAAATAACGTGCGCGTCAGTATAGGTGGCGCCCGCAAAGATGGTATGGCTCTCCAGCAACAGATCGAAGCGGCCGAGGTACACGCGGAGTGCGATTACCAGTAACAGAAAGGCAAATGTCGTGGAAAGGCTGCTCCAGGAAACGGAACTGTGGTCCCCGAACGGATCTTCAAATGCCCGGCTGGCCCTCTTCACCAGGAGGAAGAGAATCGCCGCCGCGCACGTGATCACCGCCAGCAGCAACAGCCAACCGGAAATTAGTTGCCAGGCGGGAAGGGTGAAGAGATAAAAGCCCGGCGGCTTGCCGAAGATCGGATCAGCCACGCCGGTATTTGTGCGTGGCGCATACCAATAGAGAGCGAATGTTGGCCACTCCGCCATCATCACGGCCCCGGTCACCACGGAGATGACGGCCGAGCCGGCGATTACAAGCACGCGCAGGGCCGATCCCACCGGCAACCGTAATGGTTGTCCGCCAATGAAAATCGTGTGCGAATAGGGCAAGGCTGTGAAGTGGGTCCTCTTAAGGGCCAGGAACGCTCCGCACAGGATGAGAAACGTTGACGCTGTAAAGGAGATGAAAACAGTCGACTGGAGGCCCAGCGTCTTCCAGAACACCTGCGCATAGCCGAGCGAGTCGAACCAAAGCGCATCGACGTAATACGACAGCCACATCCGTGCACTGAGGCTGAGGAGGGCAAGCAAAGCGAGAATGAGAAGCAGCCGGCGACGCCGACGTGTTGGAGGCCCGGGCGGTTGAATCGTTGGACGCATCGGCCGCCGTATCTGTGGCCAATTAGCAGGATCAGACATGACCACCAGCATACGCTTTCGCGCTCTTTGCTTAAAACAGTTTCGAACCGCCCACAGTCACTCTTGAAGACGTTGTTCGTAATATACGCGTGGGAGAAAGGGAAGGATCTACGGATTTCGCTCATCGACGCGTTCTTGCGCCCAGATTGGCGTCCAGGCGATTTGGCAATTGCAGCTATGCAATGCTCGAATTCTCAGGAAGATTTTCAAACGTCTGCATCGCAGTGGCAAGGGCGATAACTACCTCCGCGCTATGCTTGGAGACCTATCTCAGCGAACAGGTTCCTGACGTATCAAAGATCCAGGAGGATTTGAAATTATTGATGGCAGACTCAGAGTTTTATGAAGAGTGGGATTGACGTGTTGTGCGCCGAAGAATAATTTGGCCTTCCATGTCTAGCACAAGGGCTAGAAAATAAACCAGGTCCTTGAGGGTTCAGCAGCCTTCAGGCGATTTGCGCCAATCGTACAATAGCCGTACAGCAGACGCCGGATTGGTCAATATTTTTTGTGACCCAGAAAGGGAGTCCTTAGTGCTCTCGGTTTTGCCCGCCACTATCCTTCATGTATTAGTTACCGGCGAGTTCAGCAAAATATTCGAGACAGATCAACGCTGATAACATTGATCCGGAATGATACTGAGAAAAGGAGCGAAACGTGGAACGTCTGGAGGCGCATAGGGCGTTTTTTGCCAGCCTGATTACGGCGCAGGCTGGCGTGCGCAGTGAACGTCTCCAGGAGGCCTTTGCCGCCACGCCGCGCGAACGCTTTCTTGGTCCCGGGCCGTGGAAGATTTTTGCCGGCGGCGGATACATCACCACGCCGACGGACGATCCGGCGTTTCTTTATCAGGACGTGACGGTGGCGCTCTCTGAGGCCAGCAAGATCAATAACGGCCAGCCGGTGTTGCACGCGGTGGGCCTTTCCGCGCTCAATCCGCGGCCGGGTGAAATGGCCATCCACATTGGCGCGGGCACCGGATATTACACGGCGATACTGGCGCGGCTGGTGGGGCCGCAGGGAAAAGTTTTTGCCTATGAGATTGAGCCAACGCTGGCGGAACTGGCCATGGCGCACCTGGCCGACATGCCGCACGTGACGGTCTACCAGCGGTCAGGCGCGGAAGGCACGCTGCCGGAATGCAACCTTATATACGTGAATGCCGGTGCAACGGCGCCGCTGGATATCTGGCTGGACGCGCTGCTTCCGGGCGGGCGTCTCTTGTTTCCGCTCACGCCCGATGGCCCCGGCGGAACTCCCGGAGCAGGCGGAATGCTGCTGATTACGCGTACTCCTCCGGACGGATACAGCGCGCGCTTTCTGATGCCGGTGATGTTTGTCAACTGCCAGGGCGCGCGCGATGAAGAGACAGCAAAGAAGCTGGCGGGGGCATTCAAGCGCGGCGATCTGAGGAATGTTCGCTCGCTAAGGCGCAACAAGCAGCCGGACGAAACCTGCTGGTGTGAAGGCAAAGGCTGGTGGCTTTCGACGGCGGAGAGTGGGTAGGCGCAGGATTTTGGATGGCCCTGCGATCGCGGCCGTTCCCGGCGCATCACACCTACATCGCACGCAATTTTTGTAAGCCACGCTTTTGTAAGCCAGAAGGAATAGAAGTATGCGGATGTCGATGATTACCGTGATTGCGTCGGTTTGTGCAGCGTCTTTGCACGCCGTGGCGTCGGAAGCTCCCAAGCCTGCGCCGCTCACCAGCGTTAGCACCGTTGACTTGAAACGCTACATTGGAAGGTGGTACGAGATCGCGCGCTATCCCAACCGGTTCCAGCGGGAATGCGCTTCAGATACTACGGCCGAATATGAGCTCAAACCCAATGGCAAAGTAGGAGTCGTGAACACCTGCCGCAAGAGTGATGGAGCCAGCAAAAAAGCCAGCGGCACAGCTAAAGTCGTCGATGCGTCAAATGCCCGGCTCAAGGTAACTTTTTTCTGGCCGTTCTATGGCGACTACTGGATCATTGGGCTTGATCCGGAATACCGCTGGGCTGTTGTGGGAGAGCCGGGCCGCAAGTATCTATGGATACTAAGCCGCACGCCGCAGATGACTGAAGCAGATTACAAGCAGGCCGTTGAGCAGGCGCGCGCTGCCGGATATGATCCGCAGCGACTGGTAAAGACACCGCAATCGGCCGGCTTAAAGTGAGTTTTAGGAGACCTTGGCGTGTATGTCGAACATGCCTTCGCGCTCGGCGGCCCATATGCGCAGCGCGTATTTGTTGATGATCTCCTTGTTGGCCTCAAGGAAATCCACTAGCAGGCCGGGAGCCAGCAGTTCAAAGGTGCGGATCAGGTCAGTCTTGTCTTCCTGGCGGTATCCGCCGCGCTTGGGCGTTTGCGGGCCAATCAGGTGACGAAGCTCAGCCTGGACCTGCGGTTGTTCCAGGTTTTGCCGGACAAAGCTTTGCATCTCGTGCATCAAGGTGATCCAGACAGTTTCGTTCAGTTCTGCGGCCATTAGAAACTCCTAAGGGGTCCCGGACACGCCGGAACCCCATAGTGGGGGGATGGGCGACCAAACAGTATATATAAGGTGCTTACCTTACAAAACGATTAAAGAGAAATTAGGAAGATTAATTCAGAAAAGAGTATGCGGTGGCGTCATCGATGGTGCAAAAGTTTTCAACTTTTCAAAGCATAGCCTTCGCAAGGGCTGGGCTCGGCGGCTACTTTCCCCGCGCGATGTCGGCCATTGTGGCTTCTGTCACGCGCAGATAGTCTTCTGGCCGCAGGATCATCTGGGTTCCGCGAACGCCGGCGGAAATAGAAATGGAGTCCCAGAGCTGGATGGTTTCGTCGGCAAATACCGGAAAAGCCTTCTTGGCGCCCAGCACGGTCACGCCGCCACGGATGTACCCCGTCAGCGCCAGCAGCTCCTTGACCGGAACAAGTTCCATTTTGCGGTCGCCCGTGGCAGCGGCCAGAGCCTTGAGATCAAGCTCAGTGTTAGCAGGAATCACGGCAAAGCACAGCCCATGACGATCGCCGCGCGCCAGCAGCGTTTTAAAGACCTGCTCCGGCGGCATTTCGATCTTGGCCGCAACGGTCTCCGCCGCCAGATCTGTGGGGTCAACTTCGTATTCGCGCAGTTCATACTGCACGCCCAGGGTCTCCAGCAGTCGCACTGCGTTCGTTTTCATCGTTTTTGTCGCTTCGCTCCTGACATGAGACGTTTCGTCGGGCGAAACCCATGGCATGATTAAAACAGGAACGGAGCAGTTACGGAATCCTTGCTGATCATCACCGGTTCAATGGGGGCAGGCAAGACATCGGTCCTTGCCGAGGCATCGGACATTCTCGCTCTGCGCCACATTGTCCATGCGGCGATAGACCTGGACGCGCTGGGGCTTGCGCATTTGCCGTCTGCCGACGGCAACGACGGCGCAATGTATCGCAATCTTGAGTCTGTCTGCAGGAATTATGCCACGCTAGGAGTCCCGCGGATCCTGTTGGCGCGAGCGATGGAAAATCGCGCGGAACTGGAGCTGTGCCGCACCGTGGTTTTGGCCGCGAAAACTCAAGTTTGTCGCCTTACTGCCAACATCGATACCATGCGGCAACGCGTCAAAATCCGCGAATCAGGGGTGTTGCAGGGTCAATTTGTTGACCGGGTTGCGACGCTGGAAGCCATTCTTGATCGTGCGCGGTTAGAGGATTTCGCGGTCATCAATGAGAACCGCCTTTTGAGCGAGGTCGCTCAGGAAATGCTTATCAAGGCCGGATGGATCACCGACTGACTGCAGCGTTTGACCGTGCCCGTTGCCTCTGCTAGCTTTGAAAGTCTGCCCTGAGCGGGTTTTGCTCGCTGTGTAACTCTCCCGCTTGTCCGGCAATACATCGGCCCAACCGAAGAGGAGAATATGCCCGTTTTTAAGTTCAAGGGCGTGGATTTCATCGAGTTTGATTCCCTGCTCACCGACGACGAGCGTCTGGTGCGTGACACCGCGCGCCGCTTCATCGAAGAAAATCTCATACCGATCATTGAAGAGTGCAACCGTGAAGGGCGCTTCCCGCGCGAACTGGTCAAGCCCATGGCCGATCTTGGTTTTTTTGGCGCCAGCCTAAAGGGTTATGGCTGCGCCGGTATGGGCAACGTGGAATACGGGCTCGTAATGCAGGAGCTGGAGCGCGGCGATAGCGGCGTGCGCTCGTTCGTCAGCGTTCAGTCCGCGCTGTGCATGTATCCGATTTACGCCTACGGCAGTGACGCGCAAAAAGATAAATGGCTGCCGCCGATGGCCCGTGGAGAAAAGCTCGGCTGCTTTGGCCTTACCGAGCCCGATTTCGGCTCCAACCCCAGCGGGATGCGCACGCGGGCCGTGAAGTCCGGCAATGAGTATGTCCTCAACGGCGAAAAAATGTGGATCACCTCAGGCTCCATCGCCGATGTCGCCATCGTGTGGGCCAAGTCTGCAGAGCATAACGACCGCATTAAAGGCTTTCTGGTTGAAACCAACCGGCCCGGCTTCAAAGCCAGTGACGTTCACGGCAAGTGGTCGCTGCGCGCTTCAGTGACTTCAGGGCTGTCGCTGCAGGATGTTCGCATTCCGCTGGAGAACCTTCTTCCCGGGTCAGACGGCCTCAAGTCGCCACTGGGCTGCCTGAACCAGGCTCGTTATGGCATTGGCTGGGGAGCGATCGGCGCCGCCATGTCTTGCTATGACACGGCGCTGCAATATTCCCAGGTACGCAAGCAGTTCCGTGACCAGCCAATTGCATCTCATCAGCTTGTCCAGGAAAAGCTGGCATGGATGATCAGCGAGATCACCAAGGGCCAGCTTCTGGCGCTGCAAGTGGGTCGCCTGAAGGACGCAAATAAAGTTGGGCACCAGCACATCTCCATGGCCAAGCGAAACAACGTATGGATGGCGCTGGAGTGTGCCCGCATGGCGCGTGACATCCTGGGCGCAAACGGCATTGCCGACGATTACCCAGTGATGCGCCACATGATGAATCTGGAGTCAGTAAAAACATACGAAGGCACGCACGACATTCATGCGCTGATCATCGGCGAAAATGTGACCGGCATCAGCGCGTTTTGAGCGCGACTTTCTGGAGGACCACAAATGACAACCCGCGTGGCAGACAAGCAACCTGAAACAAGAAACCTGGCCCACCAGATGGAGTTCGAGCTGGCGCTGGAGTTTGCGCGCGTAGTGGAAGATGCCGCTATCGCTTCAGCGCACACCATGGGCACTGGAGATCGCGAGCGGGCTGACCATGTAGCCACTGAAGCCATGCGCACCACCATGGACACGGTCCCCATGCGCGGCACCATTGTCATTGGCGAAGGCGAGCGCGATCAGGCGCCAATGCTTTACATCGGCGAGCATGTGGGCGCGGGCTGGCATGACGGCGAGAGCCTGCCGGAAGTCGATATCGCGGTTGATCCGCTGGAAGGCACCAACCTTTGCGCTACCGGCGCGCCGGGCGCAATCACCGTCCTTGCGGCTTCAGAAAAAGGCGGGCTGCTGAACGCGCCGGATTGCTACATGGAAAAAATCGTTGTCGGCCCTTCCTGCAAAGATGCCGTTGATCTGGACGCGCCGGTAAAAGAAAATCTGAAAGCCATTGCGCGCCGCCTGAGCCGTGACATTAGCGACCTTGTGGTAGTGGTGCTGGACCGGCCGCGCCATGAAAAACTTATCGATGACATTCGCCGCGCCGGAGCGCGCATCCGCCTCATCACAGATGGTGATCTTTCCGCAGGCATTGCCGCAGCCGTAATCGGTACTGGCGTCCACGTCGTCATGGGCAGCGGAGGAGCGCCGGAAGGAGTTATCACCGCCGCCGCCATGCGCTGCCTGAATGGTGAAATTCTTGCCCGCCTGGTTATCAACACGCCGGAGCTTGAGGCCCGCATTGAGAAAATGGGCATCAAAGACAAGAAAAAAATCTATACCGCCAAAGACCTTGCGCCGGGAAAGAATCTTGTCTTTGCCGCCACTGGCGTGACCGATGGCGCGCTGATGAAAGGCGTTCGCTTCTTTGGTGAGGGCACGCGCACTTCGTCCATTGTGATGACGCGCCACAGCGGCAAGGTCCGCTTTGTGGAAAGCATTCACCTGGCCAAGCGCGCCGACGTGAAAGTCAGGTTCATGTAGGAACAAGCAATTAGCAAATAGCACATGGCAATTGGCTTGATCAATTAAACTCGACGCATCCGGCTTTGCTAATTGCCAATTGCTCATGATGCAGCAACTCAAGCTCTACGATCCCGCCAGAAAGCCCACCGAGTGGACCGGCCTGGTACACGCGGGACAGTTTGCCGTGTTTCATTCTGACGTTGCAACCGATGTTGAGCGCTCGCCGGATGGGCACTATCTGCAGCCAGGAGAAGACAGTGTCTGCATCGTATTCGACTCACTCGATGAAGCAGAAGCCTATTGCGAAACGAAGGTCGCAGATATCCCTAATCTTCGCTGCGACATTTACGATCACACCGGGAAATCCAATCCACGCATTATAAGAGGGCGCCCCTTTCCAAGTAGTCTTGGTGTGCTTAAGCGCCAACGACGAAAGGAAGGAACACCCTCATGAGCAAGCTTAAATATATTGGGCTGGATGTGCACCAAGCGAGCAT
>JBAVUZ010000126.1:0-10545 GCA_049697035.1 Candidatus Angelobacter sp.
GAGATGGACTTCAGGGCAGCGCCCGCCGAATCATGCTCCAGTTGCATCATGTGCACAGGGTTGCTCACGGTGCCGAACACGGGCACGGGTTTGGGCCGGCCACTGTTGACGGCATTTTCCAGAGCAACGATGTGAGGAAAAAGAATGTGCTCCTCTTTCATCATGTGCGAGGTCAGCTCAGCGGCCATTGGCTGGAATGTCTGCTGGATCTTGCCCAGTTCTGGATGGTTCTTTCCATGGACCGATACCACCTTGTGCAAAAGCTGCTGAAGGCGCGGGATCTCCTGTTTCACGTAGACATGGTGGGTGGTAACAATGTGTTCGATCAGGCTACCGAGCGCTCCGTTCGTAAAATCCGGCAGGCTGGAGTCTGTCGCCGGTGTGAAGCTGCCGCCCTGTTCCAACGCGCGCAGCACATCGTCAACGGGAAGATGCGCATGCATGCAGGCATCGCTCAGTGATTTTCCCCCGCCGCAGCAATAGTCGATGCCGAGCTTCTCAAAAGTCCGGGTCGCATTAGGGATTTCTATGGCTAACTCTCTGACTGTCCTGGTGGCACTTAGATTCATGGCTTTAAGCTCCTTGAGAGACTTGGGTTATTGAAGTCTTCAGCTGCGAGTCTAGGAGCGCGCGCCGACCGGGCCTATGACTTTTGTCACGGGGAGCCCATTATTCTGAGGTTTCGAGTTCTGCCTGCAACCGCCGAAGATCGGGGATGATCACGGTTTTGCCGTCCATGCTGATGAGTTCCTCGGCCTGCAAGCGGCTCAGATTGCGCGATACCAGTTCGCGCACCGTGCCAATCTCGGACGCCAGTTCCTGATTTCTTGGAGGCAATTGGATCTCAATTCCTGCCGCGGTTTTCTTTCCTGTTTTAGCAAGACGAATCAGCACCGAGATGAGCCTGGAGCGGACAGTGGTGAAAGAGAGCTCTTCAATAATTCCAACAAGCTTTCGCAAACGCCCACCGACCACTTTAAGCACTTTGAGAGGGACCTGGGGGTGGACCAGGCACAGGGAATGGAAATCCTGTTTGCTAATGAAATAAATTCTGGCATCGGTGACGGCAGCACTGGATGCCGGATAAGTACCGCCATCGAACAGCGGCAGTTCTGCCACCGAACTGCCGGGGCCCTCAATCGTCAAAATCTGCTCGCGGCCATTCGGCGAGCTTTTGAAGATCCGTACATGGCCGCTCTCGATAACAAACAGGCCGGTGCAGGAATCGCCTTCAGTAAAGAGAATCTCGCCCTTGTGATAGTCGCGAGGCACGGCCCTCTCCGCCAAAAACTGGAATTCAGTTTCAGTGAGTCCATTAAATATGGGCACTCGCCGGAGAATCTCTGAAACACGCCGCGTAGGAGACATTGATCGGTATTGTAAACCGCCTCTAGTCTTAGCGAGATCCATCGACTGATATACGGTGCCGCTCTGATTCGACCCGATATGGATCGTGTGCGTTCAGTGCGGATAAGTCATAACTGAGTTGCAAGAGCTTGATTGCCATGCCCAGGCCGGAAAATCCGGCACCCACGATCAACACATCCAGCACGCCAGAAGGATAGCCCTTGGCGTAAGCAGTATCGGGGGTTGAGCGTTGAAAAAGCGCCGGCTAAGTCCTGAAGGAAAAGACTAAGCCGGCGAGCGATGCTGAAACTTACAACGAGCGAAGGAAGTTGACCAGATCCTGTTGCTGTTGCTGCGTGAGGCCATTGAAAGCATTGATGACCTGCGTAGCTTCAGAGCAAACCTGTCCTGTGGCGCAAGGGCCGGCATGCAATTCAATGGCGGCCACAATGTCACTGGTGCTGCCGTTATGCAGGAAGAAAATCCGCTGGCCTACGCCCCAAAGCGGCGCGGTGCGAAATTCGTCGCTCCCCGCCACACCCTGGCTGACGCCGTCGGCCAGTCCCGGCCCCATGTGATGCAGTGCGAAATCTGAGAATGGGTGGAACTCCACCTGGCTCAGAGGAGTCAGATTGGACTTAGCCGTGTGCAGCGAATCGGTATGGCACAACACGCAGCCGATGCCGGTGTTTGGAGCGCCGCCCGATGCCGGCGGAACAATCGTGCCGAACAGTGCCTGACCACGCACCGCGGAAGCTCCGAGCGCCTGGCATGAGCTCTGGCTGGTAAAGAAATCGCACGGCTGGGCCGGCGCATTGAGCCGCATGAAGATGGTGAAATTTTCGATCAGAGAAGAGATCTGGCTGGCATCGTCACCCGCGTCGCCCCCGGTGGGGATGATGACGTGCGTGTTGTCTTCCGGAGTAGCGTTGGTCGCGCAGCCACTGTTGGTTCTTTCATTGGTGAAAAGCTCATTGGTGATGCCCATCTCCACGTTGGAAGCTTCGCCGGAGAACATCAGCATGGATTTATTCTGCGCCTTCCAGCCAAACTTGGTGATGGTGCCGTCATTTCCGCTGGTGTTGAACCGGCCTTTTATGCCCAGAGAGCTTTTGACCGTGCCTAGGGCGGCCAGATTGTTCTTCAAAATGTCCTCTGACGCGTTCTCCACAAAACCTTCGCCGAACGTCGGAATGGGAATGCGGAAGGAGATGTTGCCATTCTGGAGCTGGGTGGCAAAATCCGGCTGTTTCAGGTTGCAGCCAATCGGCGCATCCGTGCGGCCGGTAATGGTAAACAGATCGTGCACGCCGCCGTCGGGAGTACCGTCAGCGTTGCGCACAAAGCGCACTTCCAGCGCTGGAGCGTTTACGGTCAGGAAGCTCGGGATGGTGTTGCTTGCATTATCAAGATTGGCAATGCCTCTCTGCGGATTAGGAGTTGGGCTGCTTCCACCTCGCACAGGCTGCGAGTGGCACAAAAGACAACTGTTGCCGTTAAAGGCCGGCCCCAGGCCCAGCAGCGGTTCGCCGGTGAGCGTGCCTTTTACTGAAGCGGTGTCTTCAAAAAAGGCCAGCCCGTCAAACCAGAACGTGATCTGATCGGGGGGAAGTCCCGCAAGGAAGTTTCCTGCTCCGTTAGGGGGCTGCGGTCCTTGACGCACGCCGGGATCGACCGCCGCGGGTGTGCTTTGCGCCCTCGCGGTTTTCAGGTTAATCGAAAACAGCATTGCCGCTGCCACTAGACAGCACGACAGCACTCGAAGCAGTGGATTTTCCAAAGCTCCGTGAACGTGGGGAACCTTCATAACTTTCGTCCTTTCCATCTGTGGTTCGTTAAGGCCGTTGCAGAAACGATCTGCAAGTTGGGGTATGTTTGTGCGCACTTCTCAGCGCTGTCTGGCAACAGCGGAAATCAGGCCAAAGCAGCAGCTCACATTGTGAGCTGGATTTATGAAGGAAGGTTGAAAGGTGGTAAGAAAAAAGTTTGCCGGAATTCCAAAACGGCACGCGTCTCGAGTATCAGATTGGGAATGGTGAGTGTTTCGAATTGAAATCGATTGCAGCTTAAAGTCATCGAAAAAAACCAGAGCGTTTTGCGCCAAAACTGCTCAGGCAAACAGCAGAGTCGCTGAGGTTGAAGAGTTCCTACGTCGGGGGGCGAGCGAGTTTACTCCGGCTTCGCCACAAACTGGTAACCCAGCCCCCGAACCGTTATCAGGTGCTTAGGTTTGGTGGGATCGTTCTCAATGTAGCGGCGCAAGCGCACAATGAAATTATCGATCGCGCGCGTATCGGTATCTTCCTTCAGGTCCCAGACCTGCTCCAGGATTTCTTTGCGGGCCACCGGACGCCCGCCATTGCGGATGAGATAGCGGAGCAGCTCCGTTTCCATCAGCGTCAATTGGAAGACCTGTTTGCCATTGTGCAGCTGCAATTTCTGGAAATCGACTTTTTTCCCGGCAAAACTGAACTCGTCAGTCGCTGCGGGGGGGGCTTCGGTCGCCGTTTGCAGCCAATGTTTCCGTCGCAGCAGTCCGCCTACACGCGCTACGAGGATATCCAGATTAAAAGGCTTGGGCAGATAGTCGTCTGCGCCTGATTCAAACCCTTTGAGTATGTCTTCCGGACGTCCGCGTGCCGTCAGCATCAGGATGGGCGCAAAATTTTGCCGGCGGCGCAGCTCATGGGCCACGGCAAATCCGTCCTTGCCCGGTAGCATCACGTCCAGCAGGACAAGATCATAGGGCTGGTTCTTGACCACCATGCGGTCCAACGCATCTTCACCATCCCCCGCAATTTCCACTTGATGGCCTTCCGCCTCAAGGTTAAAGCGCAGCCCTTCAGCAATGTGGGATTCGTCTTCCACCACCAGAATACGGCTCATACGTGATACACCCTCGGGAGGCGGAGCGTGAATGTGCTGCCGCGGCCTTCGCCTTCGCTTTCCGCAAACGCTTCACCACCGTGGCGCCGCGCAATGGTACGCACAATGAACAGCCCAAGCCCCGTCCCTTTCACCTGTCCAGTGGCTTGGCTATGCACGCGATAAAAACGCTTGAAGATGCGCTTGAGTTCGCGGCGCGGTATGCCCACTCCGTTGTCATGGACGCGCAAGATCACCGTGTCAATGTTTGGCGTAGTTACGTCGACGCTGATGGAAGGTTGCTGGCCTGAATATTTCACGGCGTTCTCAATTAGATTGCCTACGGCTGTACGCAATTCTTCAGGATTGCCCAGCAGCGTGATCGGCTCTGGCGGCACAGAGCCAAAGCGCAGCGTCTCCGCGGAGAGGTGATGGCGCAGCCGCGCCAGTTCCAGACTTTCTTCCACAATAGCAGTGAAGTCAACATCCTTCCAGCGATCGCGCGATCGGCGCTGGCGGATCTCTCCCGCGCGCAACACTTGTTCCACCGTGCTCATAAGCCGGTCAGTGTCATCAAGCATCAGGCGATAGAAATCGCGCCGCTGGTCATCGGTCAAGGTTCGGCGCTCCAGCGTTTGCAGATAAAGACGGATAGAAGTGATGGGCGTCTTCAGTTCGTGGGTAACGGCGTTCAGGAAGCTATCCTGTTGTTCACTGCGGCGGATTTCGCGGACAAGAAAGATCGTGTACAGCACCAGCCCGGCAATAATCAGGCTGAAGAAGATGATGCCCAGTACCATCGGCACCACGTTGCGCCAGTTATGCACCAGCCATACGATGTTGAGATAAATGGCCAGTCCCACCAGGAGTGAGCCCAGTGCGATAAAGAATGCGATTGTCTTGGCGCTGCTTCTGATGCGCATGTCGGCTGAGGAAATTGTAAAGGAACGGGAAGGATCTCAGCCGCAGATTTCCGATGATAAACGCAGATCAGGCAGGGCAGCTTTGCGTCCGAAAAAAGTTTAGGCGGTACGTTGCCGCACCGCCCCTTAAAACTTCGTGTTCCTTTGTGGTTAAAGTTCTAATCATCCCCAGAGGCTGTTGCGGAAAATGTCTCCAGTGGCACCTTGGCCGGCTTGAGCTTTACGGCTTCTTTCAGTTTGGGCGCTTTCACGTCCCAAATAAGGCCCATGGCGCGTAGCGCGCAGATGCCATACCAGTTAAAGTCAACTTCATACCAAGCCAGGCCATGGCGTGCCGCCTGCGGATGCGCATGATGGTTGTTATGCCAGCCCTCTCCAAAAGTCAGAAGCGCGACCCAGAAGCTGTTCTTGGAGGTGTCTCCGGTCAGGAAACGCTGGGAACCCCACATGTGCGTGGCGGAATTTACCAGCCAGGTGAAATGCAAACCCATTACTGTGCGGAAAAAGATTCCCCAGAGCATTACGGACCAGCCACCAAAAACCAAAAGGGCAACGCCAAGGACGGTGATGGGCACCCAATGCCACTTGCTGATGAACGTGTGGAATTTGTCTTTTCGAAGGTCGGGGATATAGGGCAGCAGCGCGGCGGAATGGTTGTGCAATGTTCGACCGGTCATGATCCAGCCCATGTGCGCCCAGAGCCCGCCATCGCGGGGCGAGTGTGGATCGCCTTCCACGTCAGTGTTCTGGTGATGGACGCGGTGTGTCGCCACCCAGAAAAATGGGCCGCCTTCCAGCGCCAGCGTGGCGCAGAAAGTAATGAAATACTCAAACCACTTATACGTCTTGAATCCGCGGTGCGTGAGCAGCCGGTGATAAGCAATGCCAATGCCAAGGCTGCCGGCAACCCACCACAGAAACAGCGCGATGAAAAAAGCCTTCCACGTAAACATAAAGAGCGCTGCGACCGCGCCTATGTGGAATGCGACCATGAAAAAAGTAGTGAGTTTTCCGATTGGTTCCCGAAACGTTCTATCCCGCTTGAAAAGATTCACGAGTGTGAGCTCCTTGGTGGCTCTTGCCTGCCTGCTTATTTGATTCAAGCCTACCAGCGGGGAACCGGGCGGATTGTAATACTTATGTAATCGTCGCGCCGGAAGGACAAGGCCGAACGAATTGGGTGCTGTCCTAAAGTGCACACATCACTGGGTAACGCGGGTCTGGCAGAAGATCGCGTGTCGAATGCAAAGCGTGTGGAATATTTTCCGCGCGTCGCGCACCGCGGTAGAGGCCACTCGATATGCGCGACAGAAAATGACCGATCACGCACCCGCTTTTCGATGCTCCGCTGTGCCAAATCGGAACAGAGCTTCTCGATTTTGCATCCGCATTTGGTTGGACGATGCTGCAGTTTTGTTAACATGCGAAATGTATTTAGCGGATCAATGTCTTCACATTTTTCCGCGAGGGAACAGCCTATGAAATGGACTGTTGCACTTTCTGCCTGTTGTGTTGTGCTGCTTGCCGCAAACATCGCTCTGATTCACCAGAACGGCCAACTCAAAGCGCAGCTCTCACTGCCCCCGCCCGCACTGGAACTCACTACCGGTACTCAGATGCCTGACATGCGGGGCTTCGACCCCGATGGCAAACCGGTTGAGGTGCTCTACGGAAAAGACCCGCGGAAAGTCCTGATACTGGTTTTTTCTCCAACGTGCCCTTTCTGTGAACAAAACTGGCCCAAGTGGGAGCGGGTGATTTCGTCGCTGGACCGTTCCGTGGTCCGTCCGGTGGGCGTGGATGTGACCTCTACCTCAAAGGCCCCGTTTCTTTCGCAGCACCAGCTCACAGAGATGCCGGTTCTTGAGAAGGTCGATCCCAAGGTCATGATGAACTATCACTTTCAACTCACGCCGCAGACCATTCTTCTTGATCCTGATGGAAAAGTAGAGAAGGTCTGGACCGGCGTGATGACTGATTCCGCCGTTGCCGACCTGAAACAGCGCATGGGCGGCAGCAAAACGGCTTCAGCATCCAGCGAGCGCGCAACATTTTAGACCCCTTGAAGGAGTGCAATTTTATGACGAATAAGACCATCAAGAAAACGCTTCTGGCAGCCATTGTCACGGCTGTTCTCTGCGCGGGAACGGTTTCCGCACGCCAGTTGTCTCTGAATGTTCAGGACACAACTTGCCAGCACCATTTCTGCAGCAAGACACAACCCTGCCCCAACGTTCTGGGCTGCGGATGCGTCTTCAACAACCCCAGCGCCACCACAGGCGTATGCGGTTTCATCGCAGCCAGGCAATAGTTAGCCCATGTTCGTTTTCCTCGGCCTGTTATTAGGAAAAAGGAAAAGTGAATCATGAGCAAGACAAAAAACACCATCCTTACGGCAATGGCCGCCGCTGTTCTTTGTGCGGGAACGATTTCAGCCCGCCAGTTGCGTCAAACTTCCACGGTCACTGTCTGCAACAGTACCTGCACCAAGAAAGTGCCTTGCAGCAACGTTTCCTGCACGTGCTTCATTGCTTCCGGGGAAAGGATCGGTACGTGCATGTTGGTGGCAGCCAAGCCGGCAAAATAGCCGGTCGTCGTTCGGTCCACTAAAAAGGAGAAAGATCATGAAGAAGATCAAATCAATGTTCTTTACCGCACTGGTCATTGGTGTTCTCTGTGCCGGAACTGTTTCGGCGCGGCAGTTGCGGAGCGACGCTAAAGGCTCGGCCACCTGCGGCGGCAGCTGCGGCGTCAACAATCCCTGCCACACAGGCTGCCTCTGCATATTTCCGATGGAAACGGGCACTCCGTTTTGTTCTTCGCATCCCATACCCGGCGCATCCGTGATCAAGCAGCGGTCCCGCCGTTCCCAGTCCCGTAACCGAAAGGAGATTAAGCCATGAAGAAGAAGATCCAGAACCTGTTATTTGCGATCATTGCTGTTGCTGTTCTGTGCGTAGGGACTCTCTCCGCCCGGCAGTTGCGGAGCAGCGCCCATAGTTCGACCACGTGCGGCGGCACCTGCAGCGCCACTCAGCCTTGTGCTGTTGCCGGCTGCGTCTGCTCCTTCACCACGCCTTTTACCGCATTTTGCACGACGAAGCTGGCCGGCGCCGCGCCTCAAGGGAAATAGCGACAGCTGAAGGGCCGTAAGGCGTCATTATTGAAACGAAAGTGAATCATGAGTTAGAGAATCAAAAACGCGTTCCTGACAGCAATGGTCGCAGCTGTTTTTTGCGCGGGGAAATTTCCGCGCGGCAACTAACGAATGCCGACTAACTTGCTTCCCATTTGCATGGACACATGCGACGCCACCGTGCCTTGCAAATGGTAGCTGCATCTGCAAAATCCACAGTGGAACCACCGGTGAGTGCGCTAGGATCGCTCAAACCGCCGAAAAGGCTGGTGGAATGAAAGACCTCGAGCGTTGTCTAGGGTTGTGACTTGAAAGGAGCGATCATGAGCAAAAATGTAGTCAAATCCACATTCCTCGCAGTGATCATTACTGCGGTTTTGTGTGCGGGAACAGTCTCAGCCCGCCAGTTACGCACCGATAGCAAAGGTTTCGCTGCATGTAAAGGCAGCTGCAGCAGTACGCAACCGTGCGCTACAGGCTGCATCTGCGCCTTTCCTCTGGAGTCGACTACCGGATTTTGCTCGTCGCATCCAACGGGACTTAAAGCCCCAGCAAAATAGCCGGGCAGGCGCATGAAAAAAGTCTGGTATGTGATCGCTCTCAAGTGGTTTCCAGGAGAAACAACGCGAAGCCGGGTGCGCGCGGAGCGCCGTTGCATCAGGAGCGGAAGTAATTCGGCTCGGGCGAAACTCTCAAGCGGTTTTCTAGTAAAACGTCGCGCTGCCGGCCATCTCTCGCATCGCGTCCAGCAGGTACTTGCGTGCTGGTGCGCCTGGAGCCAGCGACTCCAACGGAAGTGTGGCGGAAAAGTGTGGAGAACTGCGCTGGAAACTGACTTCCAGAAACTCGCCGTTGTCTCCTCTGCTCAGGGACGTTATGGTGCCGGCAATTTCTTTTTGGCTTTCCGGCTTCGTGGTAATCATTACAGAGGGCAAACGTTCAAACTGCCATCCTGAGTTCTCAATTGCAGTTTTAGGGCTGCTGCGCGCGAACCAGCGGAAATTTTGCATCTGCAGACAAAATGTTGGGGGAGAATCCAGGTCAGCCTGGAAGATGATTACTTCTTGCGGGTTGCTGATTTTCTGGACCAGCCAATGCGCTGGAGTTTCCTGCGTTCGCATCTCCACCAGCACCCACGCGCGCCGAAAAACACCGCAGGTGAGCCGCAGGGGAACACGAAAACGAGATCCCCCCATCCATGTGATGCCCACTACATGCCCGCGTCCGGCCAGCGATGCCTGAATCCAGCGCAGGATTTCCCGGGCTTTGGCACGCTTGTGCCGCAGTGAGACCGCGTACCACGTGATGCACAGCGCGATCACTGCGACCGCCGTTACAAATAGGATGGCCATTCAGGGAGTAAGATGCTTTTCCACAGGCCCTCAGATGCCAAAATGAGCACTTCCCAGCCGATTTTGAGCAGCGGCAGTTCGGTTTTGGGAATAGCAGGGTCGCAGCACGCATTACAAGCCGCGATAGATTCCTCCGTCCGCCAGGATGGTTTGGCCGGTTATATAAGAAGCGCGCTCCGAGGCCAGCCACGCGATAACGTCTGCAATTTCTTTGGGATTGCCCAGCCGCCTGACCGGCGTTTCCGCGGCCCAGGCATCGCATATTTCCTGGGCTGACTGGCCTGCGGCCAGCGCCCGGACCTGCGCCAGCTCTTGTAGCCGATCAGTCGCTGTATAGCCGGGCGCAACGTTGTTGACCAGTATCCCGTCTTTGCCGAACTCGTTTGAAAGGCTCTTTACCAGCCCAACAACGGCTGCCCGCACCGAATTTGAAAGCACCAGGTCGGCAATAGGCTGCTTTACGGAAATCGACGTGATTGTAATGATCCGGCCCCAGCGATGGCGCTGCATATAGGGAATTACCGCCCTGGCCAGATGCACCGTGCTCATCAGGTTCAGCTCAACGGCCTTGCGCCATTCTTCGGCTGGGATGGAAAGGAAATTTTTGGCCGGGGGCCCTCCCGCATTCGCCACGCAGACATCAATCCGCCCAAACCGCTTTGCCGCCTGCTCGGTAAAGCGCCGAACTGCATTGCCGTCGGTAACGTCCAGAGCTTCGGCATAAATCTCCGCGCCGGTTTGGCTGCGCAGCTTGTCGGCAGCTTCGACGAGGGTCTTCTCCGTGCGAGCGCACATCGCCACCTGTGCGCCTTCGCGGGCAAATGCCTCGGCTGTCGCCAGACCGATTCCCTGGCTGGATGCGGCGACGATTACGCCTCGGCCTTTCAGTCCCAGATCCATGATTATCCCCCTGTGTCTCTCT
>JBAVUZ010000127.1:0-4183 GCA_049697035.1 Candidatus Angelobacter sp.
CTTTGATCTTCATTATTTCTCCATTTTTGTTAGCCGCGAATGAACGCGAAAAAGTGCGGATCAGACTTTGGGTTTATTCGTGTGTATTCGCGAAATTCGCGGCTAATTGCCTTTCGATTAATTTATGCGCTCAATGATGGTTGCATTGGCCATGCCGCCGCCTTCGCACATCGTCTGCATTCCGTAGCGACCGCCGGTGCGTGCGAGCTCATGTACCAGCGTTGTCATCAATCGAGCGCCGCTGGCGCCTAGCGGATGGCCAAGAGCAATCGCGCCGCCATTGACGTTGACGTTCGAAAGATCGGCTTTGGTTTCACGCTGCCAGGCAAGAACTACGCTAGCGAATGCTTCATTGATCTCGACGCGGTCCATGTCTTCAAGCTTGAGACCGGAGCGCTCCATGATTTTGCGGGTTGCGGGGATGGGCGCGCCCAGCATAAGAACTGGATCTTCCGCGGCGAGGGCGAACTCAACGAAGCGCGCCATCGGCTTGTATCCGAGTTTTTCCGCGACGCCCCGTTCCATGATCAGCACAGCGGCAGCGCCGTCAGTAATTTGCGAAGAGTTTGCAGCGGTAACAACGCCATCGGCCTTGAAGACGGTTTTGAGCGTTGCCATTTTTTCCAGCGTGGTTTCGGCGCGAATGCCTTCGTCGCGGCTGACGTTCACTGTGCCCTGCTCGGTTTCAATCGGCAGCGGCAGAATCTCACGGCAGAACCAGCCTTCCTGCGTGGCACGCGCGGCGCGCCGATGGCTCTCCAGGCTGTACTGGTCCAGGCATTCGCGGGTGAGCTTGTAACGCTCCGCCAGCATTTCCGCGCTGATGCCCTGGTTGAAATGGACATTGTTGTAGCGCTTCATCATCGCCGGACCAAACGGCTTGCCGGGACCGTTGGCGGCGGAAGCGCCCATCGGAACGCGCGTCATGCTCTCAACGCCGCAGCCGATGGCTATGTCATAGCTGCCGGCGATCACGCCCTGCGCGGCAAAATGAATGGCCTGCTGGCTGGAGCCGCATTGGCGATCAACCGTGGTTCCGGGAACAGATTCAGGAAAACCAGCGGCAAGGACGGCGTTGCGTCCGACGTTGAAAGCTTGTTCTCCAACTTGCCCCACGCAGCCCGCAATCACGTCGTCAATGCGCGCGGGATCAAGCTTATTGCGCGCGACGAGACCCTTGAGCGTGAAGCCCAGGAGATCGATCGGGTGCCAGGATTTCAGCGTGCCGTCGCGGCGGCCCAGGGGCGTACGGAGTGCGTCGATGATTACGGCCTGACGGGTCATGCGGCGGCTCTCGCTTTCTGATCGAAATCGGCGAAGCCCTTGCCTTCTTCTGCCAAACGCTTGAGCAGCGGCGCAGGCTCCCACAGTTCACCGTGCTGTTTGTGGAATTCGCAGACGCGGTCGTAAACCTTTTTCAAGCCGACTGTGTCCGCATACCACATTGGCCCGCCGCGATACGCGGGGAAGCCATAGCCGGTGAGGTAGATGATGTCGATATCGACAGCGCGCAGCGCGTAGCCTTCTTCCAGAATGCGCGCGCCTTCATTCACCAGCGCGTAGATCAGGCGATCGACAATTTCTTCTTTTGAAATTGCATGCTGCTTCACGCCAGCTTCAGCCGCCCACTTGCGGACATTCTCTTCCACGGTGGGATCAAAAATGGCGCGGCGGTTTTCGTCATACTTGTACCAACCTGCTCCCGTCTTCTGCCCGTAGCGTCCCATTTCGCACAACCGATCCTCTGCCAGTGGCTGCCGAACTCCCGGTTTTTCCAGGTGCTTAAATTCTTTGCGGATGCGCCATCCGACATCTAATCCGGCGAGGTCACCCACAGCTAAAGGCCCCATGGCTAATCCAAAGTCATACATCGCACGGTCTACAGCTTCGATGCCTGCTCCTTCTTCCACCAGGAACTGCGCTTCACGGCGATAAGGGCCAAACATGCGGTTGCCGACAAACCCTCTGCAATTCCCTACCAGCACGCCAACTTTCCCAAGCTTCTTCGATAGCTGCATGCACGTGGCGATTACTTCTTTGCTCGAGGCTTTGCCGCGTACGATTTCCAGCAGTCGCATCACGTTCGCGGGACTAAAGAAGTGCGTGCCAATCACAGACTCCGGCCGTGACGTCGCAGACGCAATCTCATCAATGCTGAGCGTCGACGTATTGCTCGCCAAAATCGCGCCTTTTTTGCAGATCTTGTCCAGGTCGCCGAACACTTGTTTCTTCAGCGCCATGCCTTCAAACACGGCTTCCACCACCATGTCCGCGGATTCAAACCCGTCATACGTCAGCGTGGGCTTGATCAGCTTCATGCGATCATCCATCTGCTGCTGCGTGAGGCGGCCTTTCTTCATAGTGTTCTCATAATTTTTGCGGATAGTATTCATGCCGCGATCCAGCGCAGCCTGGTCAGTCTCTTTCAGCAGCACCGGGATCCCGGCATTGGCAAAGTTCATGGCAATGCCGCCGCCCATCGTCCCTGCGCCGATCACCGCCGCCGTATTCACCGGAATCGTCGGCGTCTCTTTCGGGACATCAGGAATCTTTGCCACCTCGCGCTCGCCAAAGAAGACATGAATCATCGCCTTCGACTGGTCAGAGAACAGGCACTCCATAAAAAGTTTGCGCTCAGCTTCCACGCCCTGGTCGAAAGGAAGCTTCGTCGCGGCTTCAACCGCGTCAATCGCCGCCATCGGAGCCATCAGCCCACGAGCTTTTTTCCGCGCAGCATCGCGCGCCGCGGCAAAGATCGGCACATTCTGCTCCGCCGATCCCAGCTTTTCATTGCGTTCACGCGTTTTACGTGCGGGCTTGCCGGCAATCTCGCGGGCAAACGCCACCGCGCCAGCCAGCAAGTCGCCGTCGATCAACTTGTCAACAATGCCCAGCGCCAAAGCTTCCTTCGCTTTAATCGGATTGCCGTCCGCGCACATCTCAACGGCTTTCGCCACGCCTGCAAGCCTGGGCAAACGCTGCGTGCCTGCTGCGCCGGGAATAATGCCAAGCTTCACTTCCGGCTGCCCCACCTGCGCGCTCGGCGCCGCCACGCGATAATGTCCCGCCATCGCCAGCTCCAGCCCGCCGCCAAAAGCCGTGCCATGGATCGCCATCACCACCGGCTTGCTGCAGTCTTCAATGCGGCCAAGCAGCGGCACAAACGGCACTCCGCCGCGCGTCTTGCCAGACGTCATCTTGCCAAACTCTTTTATGTCCGCGCCGGCCACAAACGTTTTGCCGGCGCCAATCAGCACCGCCGCTTTCACCGTGGGGTCTTTGTCAACCTGCTCAATCGCCTCTGAAATGCCCTCGGGCACTCCCGGGCTCAGCGCGTTCACCGGCGGATTGTTGATCGTAATAATGGCAATGTCGTTGTCTTTTGTCAGTTGGACCAGATCGCTCATGGGATTTTCTCTCTTGGTTGATTTCGCCTAGTTGATTTCGCGTTTTCGATCTCGAGTTTTCGATTTCGTTTTCGATCTCGGGCTTTTGATTTTTAGATTTTCGGTTCTTCGGTTTTTAATTTCTGATTTTCTATGAGTGCCTTGCGCCTTCCGATTTAACTGACTCCTGCCTTTACCGCAGCTTTCAAGCGCCACATGCGCGGATTTGATGACCGGGTAAAGTCTATTGAATGGCCATTCAGTCCGTCAAACGGATCGCCGCCATCGCCCCAGACGCACATGATCGCGTAATCGGGAAAACAAAATCTCACCACTGATGAACACTGATAACACTGATCTGCAAAAGCTTAACCACAAAGGGCACGGAAGGAACACAAAGGAGAATTACGCGTATTCCTCTTCGCTTCATTACCTCCTGTTCAAAGATTTTGCTCTTGCCGTTCTCCGTGTCTCCGTGCCTCCGTGGTAGGTTTTGCCTTTCCTGATCAGCGTTCATCCGCGCTAATCCGCGGTAAGTTCTTGTTTTTCCGGTTCCGGCGATTGCGGCGATTACGGCGATCCATGTTATCCGTTCATCTGTGGCAAAAGTTTCCCCACCAGCTTGCTCAGCTCCAGCACTTCCAGCGGACAATCCGGCCAATTATGTTTCCAGCAAACTATCAAATCGCATCCTTTCACATCATGTCCGTGCTTCACAAAGTTGAAGCTCTCAAATTCAAATTCAATTCTCACTCTTTGCCATCTGCCCTGCTTCACCTGCCGCAGCGCTTCGCAAT
>JBAVUZ010000128.1:0-11215 GCA_049697035.1 Candidatus Angelobacter sp.
CGTTTTCCACTCTCTCCGGGCTGGTGGGCGCCGGAATTGTATTTGTTTTCGCGGCCAAATATTTCATGGCGCATGAATCCAGTCTTGATCCCATGGATTTTGAAATGGTCGGCGTGCTGGGCAAGGTGAGCGGCGGCATTCGCAGCCGCGGTACTGGAGAAATCATTTTCGTGCAGGAAGGCGTGCGCAAAGCGTGCGCTGTCCGCAGTGAAGAAGGCGACGAGATCAGGCGCGGTGAAGAAGTTGTGGTCACACGCTTTGATCAGGGTGTGGCGTACGTGCGTCGCTGGAGTGAACTTGCAGAAAAAGCCGGCGTCACGCCGGAAGAGGAGAAGAGTCTGTGAAGGTTCTAGGAGGATCTATGGAGTGGCAAACAGTTGCAATCTTTGCTGGTATGGCCGTGCTGGCCATCATGCTGGTCATCAGCATGCTGGCCCGGTTGTACCGCAAAGTTGGCCCTAACGAAGCATTGCTGGTATATGGCCGCGGCAAGACGCCGCGCGTAGTCAAAGGCGCGGGCACCGTGATCTGGCCGCTGATTGAAAGCTGCCGCCTGCTGTCCCTTGAATTGATGTCTTTCGATGTAGCGCCACAACAGGACCTTTACACCAACCAGGGCGTCGCCGTGACCGTGGAGGCCGTGGCGCAGATCAAGGTCAAGTCGGATGATATTTCCATCCGCACCGGCGCGGAGCAGTTTCTCACCAAGACGCCGCCACAGCGTGAAGGTCTGATCCGCCTGGTGATGGAAGGCCATCTGCGCGGCATCATCGGCCAGCTCACCGTTGAGCAGATCGTAAAGGAGCCTGAGATGGTGGGCGATCGCATGCGCGCCACCTGCGCTGGCGACATGAGCAAGATGGGATTGGAAGTTGTTTCTTTCACCATCAAGGAAGTTCGCGATAAAAACGAGTACATCTCCAACATGGGCCGACCAGACGTTGCCCGCATCAAGCGTGATGCCGACGTCGCCGCTGCGGAAGCCGAGCGCGATACCGCCATCAAGAAAGCGGAAGCGCAACGCGCCGCCGCCATTGCCCGTGCCCAGGCTGACCAGGAACGCGTGCTGGCGGAAACACTTTCACAGGCCAAACAGGCGGAAGCCCAGCGCGACCTTGAAGTGAAGAAAGCCACTTATTCTGAGCTGATCAAGAAGCAGCAGGCACAGGCTGACAAGGCTTATGAAATTCAGCAGAACATCCAGCAACAGCAGGTAGTTGCTGAACAGGTAAAGGTTCAGTTGATTGAGCGCGAACAGCAGACCAAGGTGCAGGAAGCTGAAATTGCGCGCCACCAGAATGAGCTGATCGCCACCGTGCTGAAGCAGGCGGAAATTGAGAAGCAGCGCGTGCTTAACATTGCGGAAGGCGAAAAGCAGCGCCTGATCGCGGAAGCTGAAGGCCGCGCCAACGCTATCCGGCTACAGGGCGAAGCCGAAGCCGACATCATCTTCAAAAAAGGTGAGGCTGAAGCCAAGGCCATGAACATCAAGGCGGAAGCTTATCAGGAATACAACCAGGCAGCTGTGGTGGATAAGTTGATCACAGGCTTGCCGGAAGTGGTCCGCGCCATGGCGTCACCGCTGGCTAACGTGGACAAAATCACAATTGTCTCGACCGGCAACGGCCATTCGGCGGGCATGAGTAAAATCACCGGCGATATGGCGGAGATCGCCGCGCAAGTGCCGGCATTGTTTGAAGCACTCTCCGGCATGAGCATGGCGGAGCTGTTCTCCAAGGTGAAGCAGATTGGCGACAAAGGCCCAAAGCCCTCGCCTGAACTGCCTGGTGGAGACGAGCCTCCCGCAGGCAAAGCCAAGGCCGCGGCAAAGTAACGGTTGCATGCCGGCGGGTTGGCAGCAGCCTGCCGGCGGTTTTTAAGAATTGTCCACCGTAATGGAGAAGGCGATGAAGAAGAAAATTTCGCTACTCGGAGTTGTATTGGGCTTGATCGCGGGCGCAATGGTCGCGCTGCTGGCCGGCAGTTGGATTTTCTGGTTGGCGGCGGGAATCGCCATTGGCGTGGTCCTGGGTTCTTTCGGAAAGCGGGCGGCGCGGCCTTCGGGCTTCACTCGCGACTCCAATTCCCGCACGGCAAATGCAGGCGGAGCAAATCTGTGATCGCGACACTCGCCATTTTCGTTATCTGGATTCTGGCTGCCGCGCTGTTGTTTCGTTTGCTCAGCGTGTGGGACGAACTGCCGGAGCGTGTCGCGGTACATTTCGGTGTCACGCTGCGGCCTGACGGCTGGGCCCGCAGATCAATGATGGCTGTGCTTATCTTTGCGGTGGTGGTTGGGCACGCCGCGCTTTCAACGTGGCTTGTTTTTACCCGTGTCTCGGCGGACCCAATGGTAATCGCCATTCAACTGGCCACGGCCACCGTTTTCTTTTCAGTTTTCTGGCAGGTGATTACCTTCAACATTTCAGGCAAGCCGTTGAAAGCAATCTGGATTGTTTTGCCGGCGTTGTTCGTCGCAGGTTCCGTCGGCGTGCTTGTGACAGGAGCTTTGGGCCATCATTCGATGCATTGAGAACGAAAGGGAAGTAAGAGATCGGAATTCTTGAATTTTTGTGGAGGCATTATGGCATTACTAGAAAGAGTTTCAACCTTGATCCGGGCAAACTTAAACGAACTGATTGACAAAGCGGAGCACCCGGAAATCATGATCAAGCAAGTCATTCTGGACATGGAGAACCAGCTGCTCCAGGTAAAAACGCAAGTGGCCATCGCCATGGCGGACCAGCATCTGCTGGAAAAAAAGCAGAAAGAGAACGAAGACAAGATTGCCGACTGGGGCCGCAAAGCGGAGATGGCAGTAGGCAAGAAGCAGGATGATCTGGCTCGCGCCGCCATTGAACGCTCACTCCATTACAAGCAGATGTCTGAAAATTTCCGCCAGCAGGTGGCCGACCAGACGGCGCAAGTGGAGACGCTGAAGAACGCGCTCAACAAACTGACGCAGAAGCTGGAAGAAGCGCGCTCACGCAGTGAGCTGCTGATCTCACAGAACCGCCGCGCCCGCACCTTGAGCAAGGCCGCTGACGCGCAGTCCGCCGTCTCCGGCACCAACCACGGCGCGACGTTTGATCGCATGAAACACAAAGTGATGCGGCAGGAAGCCATTGGCCACGCCAAGACTGAACTGTTGTCCTCTGAAGCCGCCAGCGTGGAAGATCGCTTTGCCCAGATGGAAAAGGAAGACGAGATCAGCCGCATTCTGAATGAGCTGAAAGCGAAGCGGGCTTAGTTTACAGGCCCGCTTTCGCTGTTACGCTCCATTCGGCGTCGAATGGTAGGATTGTGCTTACCTGATCCAATGACGAGACGAATACGCTTCGCCATTCTGTTCTTGAGTTCCTTTGTGGGCAGTTACTCCGCTCACGCTGGGCCGTCTCAGCGTGAGCAGCAGCTCTTTGACCTGGTGAATCACGAGCGCCAGAAGGCGGGCCTGAGCAAGTTGGAATGGAATGACCAGTTGGCTGAAGCTGCGCTGGCCCATTCCAAATTGCTGGCTGGAAATCGCGATCTCTCACATCAGTTTCCCGGCGAGCCGATCCTGCAGGAGCGCGTGGGTTACACTCACCTGCGTTTCAACGCCGTGGCGGAAAACGTTGCAGAGGCGCCCGATGTCGATACCGCCCACACCGTGCTGATGAAGTCGCCGGGCCACCGCGCCAATATCCTTCATCAGGACTACAACGCCATCGGCATTTCTATCGTGGAGCGTGACCATGTGCTGTTCATTACCCAGGATTTCGCGCACACGCTGGCTTCTTACACGGAAAAACAATTCCGCGAGTCCCTGATTGCGAATTTCAACCAGGCAAGGCGCGCGAGAAAAATGCCTCCCGTGAACGTGATCAGCGATCCATCTCTGAGAAAAACGGCCTGCTCCCAGGACATGCACACCGACAAGATGATCCAGAACATGCCCGGAGTGTCTGCCTTGCTGGTGTTCTCCTTGTCAGGACCTGGAACTCTTCCCACCGATATGCGGAAGTACGCCTCTGACAAAACGCTCCAGCGTATGAATATCGGCGTCTGTCTGCAAACCGGCGGCGCTACGGGATTTTCCAGGTTCTGGGTGGTAGCGGCCTTTTATCGCTCTGCCGAGTAATGTGCCCATTGTGAGATCTTGAAACTGACAAGATGAACATTCTCTTTCATTGCGTTTTCATTGTCATGCTGATCGTCGCGCAGGCGGGTCAAGCCGGCCCATCGATCTCCGCTGAGAAACGCATTTTTGAGGAACTGAACCATGAGCGCACCAGCCACGGTCTAATCGCCCTGCAGTGGGACGATCATGCCGCCAATGCGGCGCGTGCCCACGCGCAATTGCTCGCGAAAAATGGCAAGCTTTCACACCAGTTTCCTGGCGAAAGCTCGCTGCCGGAGCGTCTTGGCGCAACCGGCGCGCGCTTTACCACTTCCGCGGAAAACGTTGCGCGCACTGAATTTATTGAGGACGTCCTTCCGGCGCTCATGGGTTCAAGCGGTCATCGTGCCAACATCTTAAGCGCCAGCTATAACGCAGTCGGCATCGGGGTGGTTGAGGAAAAAGGCAAAATTCATGTCACGCAGGATTTTATTTTCCTCGTCCCTAACTACTCGGAATCACAGTTCAATTCCGCGTTTGCTGAAGCATTCAACCTGGCCAGAAAAAGCAAAGGAATCCGGCCGCTCCAGGCGCGCGACGATACCACGCTCCATGAATTGGCTTGCACCACCGACGGCAATGCCGTGAAGCTGTCGGATAAACTTTCCGGCGTGTCAGCCGTTGTTGTGTTCACCTCTTCTGACCCGCATCACCTGCCGCCGGGAATCAATCCTCGTGTCGCTAACCCTGATTTCCATCTCATGAAGTATGGCGCGTGTTTCCGTCCCGACCAGGAGCATGGCTACGCCAACTTCTGGGTCGTGGCTACTTTCACAGACTGATTCATTCTCCAAAGAAAATTAGTGTTGCGATTTTTGCAGCAACTGCGCCAGATAATCTCCCCAGATTGCCGGCCATGAGTGCGTCCCATGACCGCGCGTCTGGTCTGTGATCGGCAGCAGCACATACTGGCCGTTCTTTACGCGCTGAATATCGCGATCAAGAATCTTAAGTTCTGGCGGGTTGATCTGGTCATCGGCTGAGTTCACCGCGATGAGCGGCGCGGTGATCTTTTCCAGTTGCGGCTCAGGATTGTAATTCCGCGATGCGTCAAAGTAATAAATCATGTCATTCGCGTCCGTGGTCTTCATGCGGCTGGTGATGAAATCTTCCAGGACCTTATCGGCTTGTTCGCGGGTAGGCTCGTCTTTCTGCATTCGCAGCGGCGCGCTGCCCATGATCAGCAGGACATCAAGTGCGGCAGCCAGACCGTGAGGTTGCTGCGTGTACTCGCCGTTATTCCAATCTGGTGAAGTGCGAATCGCGTCCATGATCATGCGGCGAAACATGCGGTTCCGTCCGCCAATCTCCACGGGCAGGCTGGCCAGCGGCATGGCCGCGTCAATGAAATCCGGGTGCTGCTCCGCCCACAGCCAGCTGTGCATCCCGCCCATCGATGTGCCCATCACCAGCCGCAAATGGTTCACGCCCAGCCCCTGCGTCAGCAGCCGGTATTGCAGCTCGATCATATCGTCATACTCGTAGTGCGGAAAGCGCATGTGCAGTCCGTCGCTTGGCTTGCTGGATTCGCCGTGGCCCACGTTGTCCGGCAGGATGATGAAGTACTTCGCCGCATCCAGCAGTTGGCCCGGCCCAAAGACCACGCCGCCAAAATTCGGTGTTAAGAACTGGCGTCCTGTGCCACCGGTGCCATGCAGGATAAGGACCGCATTGCGGATTTTGCCGCTGGCATCCTTCTGAGGTGTGCCCAGCGTGTAGTAGTGCAGCTTGACTTCCGGCAGCTTCTCTCCGGACTTGAACTGAAAGTCTTTTACAACGAACGTGCCCGATTGCGGCGCGGGATAGTCGGCAGCGCGAACTGCAATAGCTACGAATGTGATGAGCAGGACAGAAAAAGTGCGGCAGAGCTTCATGGATGATCTCCTTGCGACCGAAAAGATTAAATCATGGAAGGAAACAAGAAAAGGGCATTCAAAAGCTCGAGATTCCAGAACGAACGGAAAAAGGTGAGTCTATTTCGTTTAATTCGTTACACGATATTTTATTTTTTTAACGCGTAACGTAATTCCGATCTGCTGCTCCATACCAGCGTAACAGGGCCCCCAAATCCTTCATAGCAGCTTTCTACTCCATAAAGAAACGAAAGGTACGCAAATGAGAGAACATCGCGCTTTCCGAATGCTTGCGAACGCATCAGTGGTACTGCTGCTTACACTTGGTGGTTTTGCACAATCGAGCAATGAGAACAACGCCAGACCCCTGGCCGTCAACCAGACCGAAGGGTTCGCCCAGGGTCAACTGTTGGTATTCACCTATTTCCAGAATTTCGATTGCATCCACGAACCATTTGACGACCTTGATCACAACGGCCAGGTTGCTGCAGTGGATGCCAATGAATTTCAGCGCCCTATCTGTACCGTGGGACATGGGCCAACGATCGATCCAAATTTCCGGCCAATTCAAAACACCCTTAAGCTATATGTAATCGCTCCGTTCTTCGGTAATGACACGAATCCCAATGACGCTTTCACACCCGCCTTGGGCCAGGCGCTGCTTAGCCTCTTCGGCTTCATTCCGGAAGCGTTTAAGACGAACCCGACTGTTCCAGTGCAATGCCCGGAACCAGGACTGCCGGTCACGCAGCACAAGGGCATGCCCAGCACTTGCACCATGCACACCACGCAGACGGACCTGGGCCCGGTGCTCGCCAAACTTGGCAAGGTCCCGCCAAACACCAGCGTGCTTGTGCCTACACTGAATCACAGCCACATCATTGACGGAAAAAATTTCGGACCAGTGTGGTGGGAAGTAATCTCCGTTCTGGTGACGGATCCCAGTGCATGGCCCAGCGCCGATGGAACAACCGGCATTAACTCACTGGACGCGCTGCGTGCGGCCCAGGCCGCCGGCAAAGCGGCGCCTGACCAACCAACGAATTTCTTCCTGTTCTTTGATTCGCAACCGGAGGCGCACAACTAACTCCCTTCCTCCAGCCTCATGGGCGCGTAATCATGCGTCCATGAGGATTTTCTACCTTTGGGGACTTTCTAGAGCCACTTCGTCATTGAATTTCGTTCGTCTTCTTTGAGCCCGGCAGCGCGATAGAGCGATTGCGCGCCCTGGTTTTCCCGTCCCACCTCAAGGCGCAGAGCTTTAATGCCGGCTTTCCTGCACAAGTCTTCAGCAAATGCGACCATGGCCTTGCCCAACTTCTGACGGCGAAATGGCTCGCGTAGATAAAGCTCGTCGAGCAGAGCAAAGCGCCCGTGAAATTCCAGGCTGAAACAAAATGTCAGAGCGAAATACCCTGCCAACTCTGTCCCGCGAAAGATGAGATAAATCTGCGCCAGATCAGGATTGCTTAAAGCCCGGGTCACGGCACTGGAAGCTGCCGGTTCATCGAACTGCATGTGTTGCTGCGAATAGAACTCGCGCATCATTTCCATTAGTGTGGGAATTTCATGGTCAGAAAGAAGCTGAAAGAGCGCATTCACATCGCGATTTTAACTGAACGGCATCGCCTGCGACTCTCTTTGGCTATAATGGCCAGCCGTCGTTTTATTCATTGGAGAACCCATGCTTGATCGCAGATCGTTTCTTACTGTTTGCTCGCGTTTTGGCCTTACCGCAACGCTGCTGCCTGGAGTGCTCTGGGCCATGGCCGACGAAAAAGGCAAAGTTACGCGGGAGATGATTGACAACGCCGCGGCCATCGCCGATGTCCATATTGCCGATGAATACAAGGACATGATGCTGGAAGACCTCAACAGCTATACCGAGGGCTTTGACGCTATCTACAAGCTGCATATCAAGAATGAAGTTGCCCCGGCGGTGATCTTTGATCCCGTGCTGCCCGGAATCAAGTTTGAGACGGAGCGGCGTCCCATCAGGATTTCCGCTGCGCCCGCCGCCACCGGGGCTGCGCCAAAAAATCTGGAAGACGTGGCATTTTATTCCGTCCGCCAGTTGGCGGAGCTTCTTCGAACGAAGAAGATTTCTTCGACTGCGCTGACGGAAATGTACATTGCGCGCCTCAAGCGTTATGACCCAACGCTGAAGTTCGTGATTACCTTAACGGAAGAGCGCGCGTTGGCGCAGGCAAAAGATGCTGATCGCGAAATTGCGGCAGGGAAGTATCGCGGCCCGCTCCACGGTTTGCCGTGGGGCGCCAAAGATCTGCTGGCAGTAAAGGGATATCGCACCACATGGGGCGCTGGCGGATTTGAAGACCAGAAGATTGATGAAGATGCAACCGTCGTCAAACGTCTTGATGCCGCCGGTGCGGTTCTTATCGCCAAACTAACCCTGGGCGCGCTTGCTCAGGGCGACAAATGGTTTGGCGGGATGACGCGCAATCCCTGGAATACCAAACAAGGATCAAGCGGATCTTCGGCGGGATCGGCTTCAGCCACCGCTGCCGGTTGCGTGGCCTTTGCCATCGGCTCGGAAACGCTCGGCTCGATTTCCTCTCCATCCACCCGCTGCGGCACAACCGGCTTGCGTCCGACATTTGGATTTGTCCCGCGCACCGGCGCCATGGCGCTTTCCTGGACCATGGACAAACTTGGCCCGCTCTGCCGCGCCGTGGAAGATACGGCCATCGTGCTGAGCGCGATCCATGGCCCTGATGGCCATGACCGCACCGTGCACAACGCGGCGTTCAACTGGGACGCGAACCTTGATTGGCGCAAGCTGCGCGTCGGCTATCTGAAGTCCGACTTTGAATTGCAACCGCCGCCCCAGCAGACCGCACCGCCAAAAGAAGAAAAAGAGCTCAGTGAAGATGAAAAGAAAAAACAGGCGGAAGAAAAGGTCAATCGAGCGGAGGCCATGGCACGCCGCGAATACGATCACAAATTCGATGACGCCGCGCTGGCCAAGCTACGATCCATGGGCGTGAACCTGATTCCCGTGGAGTTCCCCAAGTATCCTTACGGAGCGATGCGCAGCATCTTGCTGGCGGAAGCCGCGGCGGCCTTTGACGAGCTCACGCGCAGCGGCCGGGATAAACTCCTGACGCAGCAGACCAAGGACGACTGGCCGAACACTTTTCGCGCTGCGCGCTTCATTCCGGCGGTGGAATACATACAGGCCAACCGTGCCCGCACAATAGCAATGGAGATGGCAGCAATAGTGTTCGAACAAGTTGATGTTATCGTCGCGCCCACTTTCAGCACGCAACTGCTGATCACAAATCTAACGGGACATCCGGCACTCATCCTGCCTAACGGCTTTCGTGGTGACGATGCGCCTAAAGCGCGCGTACGTGAAAATGGAGAAGTGGAAGGCGGAGGCCCGGGTACGCCGGTCAGCCTCACTTTCCTTGGGCAGCTTTACGGCGAAGCCAAAATGCTTGCGCTGGCCAGGGCTTACCAGGATGCCACTGACTTTCATCGCAAGCACCCGCAACTTGAAAGCGGAAGCTAAGAAATAATAGTGGACGTGATTTCCGGATTCCTCGCGGCCCCTTGGAGCTAAGTTTTTCCACGCAGACTATGTGTGTGAAGCGCTGAAGAATGGGACGAAATGCATTTTTGATGTTTTCAAGATGTAGTTTTTTTAATAAATGGGAGCCGGGAGTTTGGTTTGTCGACGATCCACAGTATTGGTGAAAATGTTCCACCGCTTCACTTGAATTGCCTCTAACTAAATGATTTTAAACGGTTTGTTGCAGGACAGTCATCGGTATCCAATTCATTGCCGGTGCTTATGTGAAGCATAGGTAAATTCGAAAAATAGCATGGTTTGTTAATTGTTGTGGCGCGTTAGAGCGTTTCATGTAGTCTATTCGCAACTTTCGGGGCGCAAAATTCTGAAGAAGACAAAATATTGGAGGAAATTAATAATGAAGATCGCAATGCGTATGATTGTTCTCACGTTGATGTTGGGTGTTTCAGGCTTTGCTCAAAGCAAATCCGCTAGCGCGCCTGGACCGATCCCAGATTTTCCGCCGTATACAGTTGCCTAAGCTTTAGGGGCGATTAAATAAGAAAAGCCCGAAGGCTTTCACAATTCTGAATTTTGGCTTTGTGCTTTTCTGGCGGTTGGTTTAGGCTGGCCGCCAGGATGAACTTTCAAGGCTCGCTCTCTTTTCTGATGAGCTGGGTGGGGCTACCAGCGCTGGCTCTGCTGGCGTTCCTCCTCTTTTATCGCCGTTGGTATCGCGTTTTTCCACTTTTTCTAGTCTATGTCATAGCGGCAGAATTAATCGGAATCGTACGTCTCGTAAGTTTAAGCGCGCCTCCCCGGCTATACGCCAAGATTTATTGGATATCAGATGCTGTTTCTGCTGCCTTAGCTTTGGTTGCGACTTACGAGTTATTTTTTAAGCGGCTTTTTGCTTCATTTTATCGGGTCCGCTTCTACAGAATGCTGTTTCCTTCGGCAGCAGTTCTTGTCACTGGAGCGGCTGTGACCACCGCATTGCTCGGCGGACACTTTTCCATCCTGGCCAATACGATCCATTTGTATATCTTCATTCGAGCAGCGGGTCTTTTCTTTTTCGTGGCCCTTATGCTGATTATGGGAAGGCAGTGGACCAAGCAGGAGTTCGGCATCGCACTGGGGTTTGGTTTGGACGTTTCCGGATCTCTCATCCTGCTTGGTACTTGGGCCCACACTGCGAATAAAAGTGCGATGATTGCTGGGTGGACTTTGATCACGTACGATATCGCTTGCCTTATCTGGCTCTACAGTTTCTGGAGCGCGCCCCCAACTCAAGACGCCACCGCATCTCCAGCGCTCTCAACTCAAGCTCTTCAGGAAGCGAAGAAATGGGAAGATTCGCTGAAGGACTTCATGTCCCAGGGCAAACGCTGATCCTTCTAAAAGCAGAATTTCTGTTGAGAAATATGAGGTTTTTACAGGCTCTGCGCCAGCGATTCATGCAGGCTGGAAAACTTCAGACATGTAAGATGGTCGGCTTTGTCTTTGAGCAGCGCATAGGCAGGCAGCAGACTTTGAGCAACAATGCTGCGAACATCCCCAGTGTTGGCGGCTGAAAACAGCGGCAGCACTTGCAGGGAACTCCGGACCTGCAGAACAATCAACGCCATAAACGTGTAGAGCCGGACATGGACGCCGGCATCCACCATC
>JBAVUZ010000129.1:0-13765 GCA_049697035.1 Candidatus Angelobacter sp.
TACAGGAAGCGGCTGAAAAAGGCGGCAATGAGGTTGCGTTGCCCGTGCTGGCTGCAACCTTTACCACCGCGATTGTCTTCTTCCCGGTGGTTTTCCTTTACGGTGTGAGCCGGTTTCTCTTTATCGCTCTTGCGGCGGCAGTGGTTTTGTCCTTGTTTGCCTCTTATGTAGTCGCTTTGACTGTGGTGCCGTTATTCTGCGCGAAATTTATTCATCGTCTGGAAGCGGATGAAGAAAGCGGACATGATGTCCGGCGGTCAGTTTTTGGGCACTTTGTTCACTGGTTCAATCGCAGGTATAACGATCTGCTGGCTCGTTACGATGGGGCTGTTGGAATAACGTTGCTACGTCCCGCGGCCACCGTTCTCGGCGTGATCGGGATCTTTGTCTTCAGTCTCGCGCTTTATCCGATGTTGGGTATTTCTTTTTTTCCGCGGACTGATCCGGGTCAATTTGTCATTAACCTGAAGGCCCCAACCGGCACACGAATCGAACTCACAGACGAGTATGTGAAGCGGGTTGAGAGTGAAATTCGTGAAGTTGTGGATCCCTCTGACATGGGAATGATTGTTTCAAATATCGGCGTAACCCCGGGGTTCTCCTCCATGTACACCAGCAACTCGGGGCAGCATACGGCCACCGTACAAGTCAGCTTGAAGGAAGGACACAAGATCGGCAGCTACGAATACATGAGGCGTGTGCGTGCCAGGCTTGGTGAGGACCTTCCGGAACTTGCCACGTATTTCCAGTCAGGTGGACTGGTGGATGCCGTCATCAATCTGGGTTTGCCCGCTCCCATTGACATTCAGGTGGGTGGCAACAATCTGCATGAGGCTTATGCAACCGCCGCTGAACTGGCCCGTCAGATTCGCGGGGTCAAAGGAGTTAGCGACGTCCTGATTCCTCAGGACCTGGATTATCCAGCTTTGCGCCTGGACGTTAATCGCGAAATGGCTTCACGGCTCGGCCTTTCCTCAAGAGAAGTGGTTGACAATGTGATTACGGCGCTCACGTCCAACCAGATGATTGCTCCCAGCTACTGGGTGGACCCGAAAACGGGCAATGATTACATGCTCACGGTCCAATATCCTGACGCCCAGATTCGTTCCATGTCTGATCTGAAGCAGATTCCAATGCGATCAACCAATGGAACCAGCACCACACAACTGGGAGATGTTTCAGACATAAAGGCGATTCAATCGCCCACGGAAGTCGACCATTATCAACTCCGGCGTGTCATTGACGTTTATGTGTCACCTGCCGCAGAAGATCTGGGAGGGCTGGCCACGCGCGTGGACAAGATTATCGCAGCGACAAAAAAGCCAGAGAATGTTCGCATAGCGGTGCGTGGTTCAGTGGAAGGCATGCGCCAGTCATTCAAGAGCTTCGGAATCGGTTTGATCCTGTCCGTTGTGCTGGTCTACCTGATTTTGATGGCCCAATTTGCGTCATTCGTTGATCCCTTGATTATTCTTCTGGCCATTCCGCCGGGAATCACCGGCGTGATTCTTATCCTGCTTTTGACGCATACCACGCTCAACGTAATGTCCTTGATGGGCGTAATCATGATGACAGGCATCGTGGTTTCCAACAGCATTTTGATTGTCGACGTTACGCGCGTTCTAAGAAAAGAAGGCAAGCCTATCCGTGAAGCTGTAGCTACGGCTTGCCGCCTGCGTCTTCGTCCCATTCTGATGACATCGCTGGCCACCATTCTGGGGCTTATTCCCATGGCTCTGGCTCTTGAAGCCGGCAGTGAGCAGTATGCTCCGTTGGCCCGGGCCATTATCGGCGGTCTCACCGTATCGGTGGTGGTTACGGTATTCCTGGTTCCAGCCGCGTACCTGCTCGTTCACCGGCGCGAAGAAGCAGTGCAGAAATAAGACGCAAGAAAAAAATGTTTATTTTCGAGGAAAAGTCTGCAATGAAACTGATCAGTTCAATGCTTCTTGTGTTCTTAGGCGTTCTGAGTTTTGGCTCGCCCGCGATTTCCCAGGAAGTAAATGCGCCTTTGCCAGCGAAGCAGCAGGATTGCGCGAAAAATGCCCGCTGCCTTTTTAATGCGCCGCCCTCCTCCTTGAGCACCGCTGAAATCCATTTGGCTCAGGTATTGGCGATGAAGACCGGCAGTGAGCAAGGAGGGACTTCAGCGGTTCCGGTTCAGAACAGCGCGCAGGCGAACCAGGCTTCAGGGGGAGCGGTTCCAAAACTGAGTCTGCATGATGCCGAGCAACTGGCGATCAAAAACCATCCCCGGATAACCATCGCGCAATTGAGCGCCATGGCATCAAAAGAAGTAGCGCGCCAAGTGCGATCAGCTTATTTTCCCACGATCAATTTCAACACCACAGGCGTGACCACCTACCATGACGGCAACAGGATTACCGCCGGGGCCCTCAACAATCCCAGCGTTTTTGATCGCGCCGGGTCCGGCCTGGTGGCCAGCCAGTTGATTACTGATTTTGGACGTACAAGCAATCTGAACTCGGCCGCTAACCTCCATGCCCAGGCACAACAGCAGAATGCTTTGGCCACCCGCGAGCAAATAGTTTTTGCCGTTGATCAGGCATTTTATGACGCGCTCTCAACTGACGTTCTGGTGAAGGTTGCCGACCAGACCGTCCAATCCAGACAGGTGCTTGTAAATCAGGTGGACGCCCTGGAAAAAGCGAAACTTCGGTCGGCGCTTGATTTGAGCTTCGCGAACGTTTCCCTGGCCCAGGCGCAACTGCTCCTGGTGAACGCGAAAAGCAATCGTGACGCAGCTTATGCAACCCTCACTGAAGCGCTCGGCTTGCCGAACCAGCAGCCGTTTGAATTGGTGGATGTTTCCGCTCCTCAACCACTCTCCGGGACGATTGATGAAGTTATCCAGCAGGCATTGGCAAATCGTCCGGACGTAAAAGCTCTTGAACTGGAGCAAGGCTCGGCAGAACATCTGATGACCGCGGAAGAAAGGCTACAGTTACCTGACATCTCTGCGCTGGGAACTACCGGCGTGACGCCGGTTGCCAGTGAGCGCCTTGGGACCAATGCCTATGGCGCTGTTGGAGTCAATATTCATATCCCGGTATTCAATGGGTTCCTGTTTAGTGCTCGCGCCGCGGAAGCAAAGGACCAGGCCCGCGCCGCCGCTGAACGCGTGCGTGACCTTAGAGACAGCGTGGTCCGCGAAGTGCGCGTAGCGTACCTGAACGTAAACAGCGCATTTGAACGCGAAAATGTAGCCGCCAAACTTCTTGGCCAGGCCACCCTTTCTCTGAACCTGGCTCAGGCGCGTTACAATCTGGGGTTGAGTTCCATTGTGGAACTGAGTCAGGCCCAGTTGCAGCAAACAGAGGCTGAAATCAGTACTGTCACCGCTAAGTACCAATATGAGATGGCTGTTTCCGCTCTGGCTTATCAGGTGGGGCAGTAAAACCGAAACTTTTTCCCATAGTTGTTGAAGTTCCTGGATTGCACGCTGCCTTACCACATAAGATTTGCGCGGAGTATCTTCTTGGATAACCCCTTCTTTTAACTACTCCAGCCGGCGCTTCTTTACCAATTCATCGCCCTCGTTATGCGAAGCGCGGCGGTCATCGCGTGCCCTGGCCATCCGCACACATCCGATCCCCGAGCGTTTATCAGACATGGTTTTTAACATGGTTTTAACACGTTTTTAACAGGCATTTCATGTAGATACTTCAACCTGCTTAGGAACCAAAAAGTGCGCTTCTGGCGAGTTCTGGCTGCATTAGCAGAAGGCAAGCACCTGATTCAGGTCAAGATCGCCGCTCTAACGTTCGTATTGTCAACGACCATTCGTTACCTGCTCGGGTTAAAAAATGCTACCGGTTTTGTGCAACTTGAGTTAATGATACGCATAGTCCTTAAATACCTAATCCTGACTTTGATGGAGAATGAAGGGAGAATTGTTTCTGTGAAAGTGATGAAAACTCTGTGGTTAATGGTGCTGATATCTGGACTCGGCGTAGCTCAGTCGAGCAACGGATCGGCTTCTGGCTCGGAAAATATGGGTAATGATGTACAGCAATTGCGCGAAGCGGTGGCGGAACAGAATAAGGCCATGGCGGAGCAGCAAAAGCAGCTCACCGAGCAGCGCCAGGAGATCGAAAAACTTAAACAACAGCTGGGTGCGCAGGCCGCGGTCAAGCCGGCTAATGAAAATGCGCAGCCAGGGCATGTGGTCAACGCCTCTTTGACAACGCCGGCTGCAAATCCGGCAGCAAGCACCGTTTCGGCCGTGGTCCAGGAGCAGGAACGGCCCAAAGAATCTCCACTGTCATTCCGTATTGGAAATGCGGACTTCACCCCCGGCGGTTTTCTGGACTTCACTGCTTTGTTCCGGTCGACCAACGTTGGATCCTTAGGAACAAATTTCTTTGCGATCCCTTTCAACAACCAGGTCGCGGGGCATCTGACGGAAACGCGGTTTACCGCTCAGAACTCACGCGTGAACATGAAAGTGGCCGAAAAATTCGGAAGCAATGACGTGACCGGCTTCTTCGAGATGGACTTCCTGGGTAACGATGCAGCCAATGTATTTGTGACAAGCAACAGCCACACCATGCGCCTGCGCCACTATTTTGTGGATTACAAGCGCGATAAATGGGAAATTCTGGGCGGACAGGTGTGGAGCTGGATGACGCCGAACCGCGTAGGTTTATCGCCATATTCCCAGGACGTGTTCTATTCCCAGGACATGGATTTCAACTACCAGGCTGGACTCACGTGGAGCCGCGCGCCGCAATTCCGCGTTGCGTATCATCCCAGCAGCAATTGGGCACTGGGTGTTGCCTTTGAAAACCCGCAGCAGTTTATAGGCCAGACGGTCAATGGCGCGTCTGAAGTCATTTTCCCGGCGGGGCTGAGCGCGCAGTTAGCATCGCAATTCGATGGCGCTAACAACAGCAATACACCAAACTTCCACCCGGACATCATTCCCAAGATCGCCTATGATACGGATCTGGGCGGCAAGCACTTTCATGTTGAGGCCGTTGGACTTGTAACGTCAGTACGGGACGCGACGATACCTGCCGGAGCAACCACTTTTGTGAAAGATACCAAGACAGGATTCGGCGGCGAGTTCAACCTGAATCTGGAAGTATTCAAGAATTTTCGCTTGATCGCCAACTCCTTCTATAGCGATGGTGGTGGACGTTATATTTTCGGCATGGGACCGCAGGCAGTTGTCCTGCCGGATGGCTCCATCTCATTGGTCCACTCCGCTTCTACAACCGACGGTTTTGAATATCAGTTCACCAAGAGCAGCATGCTGTATGGCTACTATGGCGGCGCATACTTCCAGCGCAATGCTTTTGCCGATACCAGCACCGGCGGCGGAGGCAAGATCATTGGGTTCGGCGGCTTGAATTCATCGAACATCGTTAACCGGGCCATTCAGGAAGGCACTATCGGCTGGGTACAGACTTTCTGGAAGAAGCCGCAGTATGGAGCTCTTCAACTCATCACGCAGTACTCGTACCTAACGCGCAGTCCTTGGTTCATTCCGAATGGGTTTCCCAAAAACGCTCACCTCGGCATGGGCTGGGCTGACCTGCGGTTTGTGCTGCCGTAAGAAACGAAAAGCCAGAAAACAAAAAGAGGTCAGGCTTGCGCCTGACCTCTTTGGTTGAAAACGGTGAATGTTAGAACGTGAATAGCGGGCCAAATTCCGAGCGGAAGTCGTGCCAATCGCGCATCGGGCGGCCTGCGAACAAGGGGAAGTTGCCGGTGGAAGTCAAAGGCAACGCGCGGGTGCGATAGTTCGATTCTTCCAGAACGAAGGTCACCCAGTTGTTCATTTTGTATTGCAGTGTGCCGGCCATCAGGTCGCCTTTTTCGCGGCCGCCGCCTTCACGGCGAACGTCGCGAGCCAGCACCTGGTCATAACCATAATGAGCGTAGAAAGCCCATCCTGCGTTGCGTCCCGCCGGATCAGCGTTAAATATACGGGAGAGTGGGAACCCGAGGTTGACGAATCCTCCCTGTGCGCGCGGAGGCAGCGAGTTGGCGATTACCGGAACGCCCCCGCGCAGCCCGAAAACAGCGGTGGTTGATCCATCCAGCGATGGGGCAGTTGCGGTAGAGCCAGGAGCGAAGCCGCCTGTATCATTGAAAGGACCAAAAATCTGGCCACCGAAATAGTAGCGCAGGTCATTTCCGTTGTAGTACTTGGCAATGACGGTAACGAAGCGGGTGGGCAACTGGATTTCACCAGTCCACGCCATCCGTGTCGAACCGATCTGAGCGCCGGTCGGGAAAGCAGCTTTGAACGCCGCGGGCACCGCTGCCGCATCAATATCAACCGTGCGTTCGCCGCGAACGCCGCTGACGATGATTTGCGCGGGTGCTACGCCGGCGGCATGGTCAAGTTGCCACTGGCCAACGAGGCGAGCTTGCACTTCCGGCTTGCCGGAGTCTGCGCCCTGTCGTTCCGCGAAGCCCAGTTGATTCCCGACATCGGTGGGAAGGTTGCCGAATGCAGGCAGCACGATAGCAAATTCCGGTCCAAGTTTGAAGCCGCCAAAGCTATGTTCCATGCCAACGCGGAATTGGGGATCGCGCTCATACAATGTTCCAAAGCCGACGCCGAGACCGGTGGTTTCAAACAGGTTGGGCAGAGTGGAGGAAGCAAACGGTGTCCAGTCCTGTCCGGCAACCAGGAAAAAGCTGTTCTTGTCGTCGTGCTTCCAATCAATGCGGCCATAAGCCAGTCGCAACTGGAACATATTGGAACGGATCGAACTGATGTTGCGGTTGTTCGAGCGGCCGAAGTTGCCTTCAAAATCCGCTTCTACTTTGGCTGTGATTACCACGTTGGGCGTGTCAAGCCACTCAAAGTTGGTGCCAAAGCGGGCAAAGCGCGCCTTAACGTGGAATTCAGGGATCATGTCCACGGTGTTGGGAGCGGCATTCAGTCCAGGCAGCGGGAAGTCATTGCCGTAAGGCGACGACGTGTCATACACGGCGCTGGCCTTGAAGAACCCATACGGTTTCAGGTTGATGTTCTTCCCGATTTTGATATCAGGAATAAAGCCTTCATGTTTCGAAGGATCCAGCTGCAGGACCCGGATGGGCGCAATGGCCGGGATGGGCCCGGCGGGAGGAGGGGTCTTGGGAGGCTGCGGCGGACCGCTCTGCCCCTGAGTAACCGTGGTGATGGCTACGGTGTTCAAGGTGGCCGGGGCTTCGCTGCTCGCCGGTGCGGTTGTTGTCACAGCCGTATTCAAGCTATCCAAATCCGCAGCGGAGATGATTCCTTTGTCTTTAAGAATGGACAAAAGGCGTTGACGGCCTTCTGATGCCGGCGCACTTGAAATGGCGTTGACTTCGCTTGCGTTAAGGACGCCTTTATTGACCAGCAGGCGCAATAAAGGGTCAGTTGAAGCGCTTGTTGTGGCAGCCTGAGTTCGGCCGGTCACAGTCGTCTCGGTGGTCGCGCTTTCTGTGTCATTGGCTTTGTTCGCAGCAGCGGCTGCACTGTCGGATGCAATCGCGCCAACCGGCAGAACAAACAGTGCAAACAGTACTGCCCATATACGGGTCGAGATGCGGATCATGATTTGAAACCCTCCTGGCTCCAACGGAATTCACCAATCAATGTGATTTTTTAGGGCCCAGTTAGAGAAAAACTTTATAGCGAATCATCTCTAAAGATCTCTGGGAGACGGACATGTCCCGACTTCTTCGGTTCACAAAATATGAAAAAGACGGGGGTGGCATTCAGCCCCATAGGCTAGTCGTAATATCTTTAAAGTCAAGAAAAAACGCGAATTAGGTGTTTACCGGAACGGTGTGATTGAATATTCAGCGCTCGGTGTGATTACAAAATGTCCCACTTCTCCGCATCGCTGTCAAAAAAAATTTCAATTCTTGGATATGCTAATAAATCGGTTCCCTTGAAACAAACGCAATGCCCGCTTCATAAAGCTCATTTTTGCCAACGAATGTAAGAAAACGGTCTCCGTTTTTTGAAATCCGGTCCACAGGAAACGTCCGCTTTTGCGGCCTCTCCAGTTAATGAAATTCTCATCTTCTGTTTTTAGTAGATTCGCGATGAAGGGTTGATTCGAGTTTGCCGGCCATGCAGCTGATTGCAAAAGCCAGGCCGGAGCATTTAATTTCCCGATTTGGGTCCGCGTAAAGAATCTGGCGGTTGGTTGTCGGCTAAGGCAGGACGTATCGAAAGCTCGTGTAAACCATCAGTAGGTGTGCGTTCTTGGGCCCTCCGTCCAGAACGAACCAGGGACTGCGCGTCAGGTATGACGTTTGGGTAACCAGCATAACCGCGCCATACTGCGGATTGCGCCAGAAAGTTTGCGTCCAATCAAACGTCGGCTCCTGAATTGTGCGGTTATTGTTATTTGCCGATCCCGGCGCTCCAAAACCAATAAAACTGTTGGGCTTGGCCCCAATGCTGGTATCCAAGGTGAAGTTGCGCTGCGCATACATCGCGCCATAATAGGCGCCGAGTTGCGTTTTCGGTTTTGGCTGCCACTCCAACCCAATCTGTCCCGTTCCGGAACGGACCAATGAAGGGCTTCCATCAGAACGCATCACAACACTTGGGGCAAGACCGATGAGGTAACGGCCCCCGCCATCTGAATAGAAACCGTTTGCCAGCAGACGAAAATTTCTGACCAACTCAATATTGAAAGCCCCGCCGAATCCGCCGCCGACCGTTGAACTGCTCTCAAAGTTAGCTCCAGCCGTTGGTTGAACGGTCGTCTTCACCGCCGTCAACAGGCCCTGCAACTCTGCATGGAAATGCTTGCCGCCAAAATCCCGGTCATAGGCAATCTTGGATAACACATCCGGCGCCACATTGGGCGTGGTGTTGTTGGTGTTGGTGGGATCAAGCTGCGAAGCCAACTGCTGGGCAAATGCATTAGGCAGCGTGACCTCCCCAGCTCCGAAGCCCGTGTATTGCTCGGCATTCTCAATCCCCAGACCGGCTGACCAACGTTTGCTCGGGTGATACACCATCCTAAATTCAGCAGCGCGCGTATAAGGAATACCGACCTGCGCGTTCCCGTCTTCGTCATACGTGAGCGCAAGATCGCTCGGCATGGGACCCACGCCGCGACGATTGGGCGTGAGCCAACTCCATGTCTGTCCGCCCATAAATTCCCATTTGTTCCTCTTCAGGTCCACAAACGCGAGTCGCTCGCGGAATGTGTGGCTATTGGCTGTCACAAAGATGTTGCCTGCATCGTTGCCGTTGAAATCCATCTCCGCGTAGGCGGTAACGTCATTCTTGCCGTACCTGCCAGACACTTTAAGATTAAGACGGCTGAATTGTGCGGTGATACGATTTTCCGTGAGATGGCCCTGCGGCGTGTTGCTGAAAGGAATCGCGCCGAAATTGGTGGTTATGATTGAACCGGAGTTCGTGGTCCGGAAGACATTCTCAAAGTCGATAAACCCTCCGGGCGTAAAGTCTGTTCCTCCAATCCGAAACGAAAGCGGGGATTCTTTCGGCTTCACGTCCTCCTGCACCAGCGCTTTGGCTGGTGTTAAGCTCGCGAGGGTTGCATTTACCAAATGCGACGTCTGGTTGTGCTCGCCCTCCGCGGCAGACATGGCCTTGAGACTCTCGATTTCCTGTTGCTGACGCTCCATCTGTCGCTGCTGTTCAAGGATTTGTTTTTGTTGCGCGGCCATGGCTTCGCGCATTCTTGCCAACTCCGCCAGGACCTCACCCTGACCGTTGCCCGTGGAGGTAGTCTGTGCCACCGCAAGTGTGACATTTAACAACAGGGCGGCCCCTATAGGTAAACACTTCATCATGATTGCTCCTCGGTTCTTGACTGTATTCGGGACGCGCGGAGTGAATCGCGGGCACGGCAGATGTCAGTCATCCTCGAACAAAAGTCTTAACATGAGATAACGTGTAACTGCAAATCAAAAGGTTATATATATACGGAAATATACGAATTATTATTAAGTTGCGAAAAAAAAGACTTCATCGTGAGTTCTCGCCATCAAGCATTGCGAAATCGGCGCGCTATCGCTGGCCATGAACCGGAAGCTCTGATGGGCAGCAGAAGGACAAACAACTTGTAACCACAATGATGTGAGTTTCCTGTCATGAGCCCCTTCATTGCAGCTCGGATTCGGCATTACAATCGCAGTTGGGCGGCCTTACCGGGCTCTCATGGTTCATCCGATCCATAAGTCCGTAAGGAGGCTAAACGGTCATGAATATTTCTCGACGTAATTTTCTTAAGGCGGCCGGTATCGCGGCGGGCAACGCTTTGGTTCCCTCGGCAGTGGCGCAGATGCCCGCTTCGGCCGATAAGGCAGGAAACGCTTCCCCGATTTCAGGCAAGGCCGATTACACGATTCGAATCGCCGCAACCCCGCTGGAGATCGCGCCCAACAAGATCATCTCGGTAACAACATATAACGGACAATTTCCGGGCCCATTGTTGCGTTTCAAGGAAGGCCAGCAAGTTGTTTTGGACCTGGTGAATGACACTGATACGCCGGAGCAACTTCACTGGCACGGCCAACTCGTTCCGGTGGATGTGGATGGTGCTTCAGAGGAGGGCACTCCCTTTATTCCGGCGCAAGGAAAGCGGCGCATCTCCTTCGTGCCTCGCCCTTCGGGTTATCGGTTCTATCACACGCACAATCGTGCGGGCGCCGATCTCTCCGCGGGCCAGTACAGCGGTCAGGTAGGACACGTTTACATTGAGCCCAGGAACGAGCCGGGGAATTACGACCGGGAGGTCTTCCTGGTGCTGAAAGAATTTGAGCCCAGTTTCAGCCGTGGCGGCGATATGGCGCAGGATGTCCTATCTCCCGCGACAAAAGTGAAGGCGCTTGAGGAGAAGGGCGAGGCAGCCATGAAAGCGTCGCTCGCCAAAGGCGTCCCGCATGGCTATGAAGTTGGATACGACGCCTTCACGATTAACGGCCGTATGCTTGGACATGGAGAGCCGATCAGAGTGAAGCAGGGTGAGCGCGTGCTATTTCACGTTCTGAACGGCAGCGCCACTGAGATTCGAAGCCTCGCTTTGCCGGGCCATACCTTCCGCGTGGTAGCCCTTGACGGAAACCCAGTGCCGAATCCCGCCACCGTTCCCTTCTTGTGGCTGGGAACGGCGGAGCGCGTCTCAGCTATCGTGGAAATGAACCATCCCGGCGTGTGGATCATGGGAGACACAAGCAACGATGATCGCCGCCACGGAATGGGTGTCATCGTCGAGTATGCGAACCATGCCGGAAAAGCTCAGTGGATCGCACCACCCAAGTTCCGCTGGGACTACACGAGGTTCGCTAAGCCGGGCGTCACGGCGCCGGAACCGGACGAAACTTTCGAAATGACATTCGCCAAGCAGAATGCCGCTGAGACAGGATTCAATCGTTGGACCATAAACGGCGTGGCGTACCCGATGACAAACGCAATGGCTCCGCCCGCTTTTCATCTACGTGAAGGTCGGCGTTACCGCGTGCGAATGCATAATGAGAGCGATGATCTTCATCCCATCCACTTGCACCGGCACGTCTTTGAGCTTACCAACATCATGGGTAAGGCCACTGCAGGGGTGATGAAGGACGTTGTCATGTTGGGTGGGTATCAGGAGATCGCCTTCGATTTCATGGCGAACGATCCGGGAATGACGTTGTTCCATTGTCATCAACAGTTGCACATGGATTTTGGGTTTATGACGTTGTTTGATTACGTATAGACGGTTCGAAAATATGCAGACAGCTGCACGCGTCATTGTTTCTACCTGCGCCATTGGAAAAGCTTCACCAGCGCTTTCTTGATCCAAGGTTTCAAGCGGGACTTCATGGAGGCATCGCCCACCCGTTTGATAATCTCTGCCTGAGTAGGATAGGGATGTATTACACCTCCCAGATCAGCTATCTTGAGCTTGCGTTGAATTGCAAGGACTAGTTCGCCAATGCTTTCGCCCGCATGGCGGCTTACCAGAGTGGCTCCCAAAATTCGCCCATTGCTCTTATTGGCATGGACGCGGGCAAATCCGTTGGCTTCTCCATCCACCACCGCGCGATCATTTTCCTCAAACGACAAAGTGAATGTCTCGATGTCAATTCCCGCCTTTCGCGCTTCCCGTTCGTTCAGACCAACGTGCGCGATTTCCGGATCGGTATAGGTACACCAGGGAATCACCAGATTACTGGCACGTTTTCGGCCAAAGAAAAGGGCATTCTGCAAGGCAATCCGGCCCAGGGCTTCTGCCGCGTGTGTGAATTGGTAGCATGATGCGACGTCGCCAGCCGCGAATATGTTCGGGTTTGATGTGCGAAGGTGATCATTGACCGTGATTCCCTTAGTGTCGTACAGCACCCCTGCGGCCTCCAGGCCCAATCCTTCAAGATTGGGAGTGCGACCAACCGCGACAAGAATCTCATCTCCGCTGATTCTTTCCGCGCCATGTCCACGATCAAACAGAATGGTTTTTCCTTCCGCGGCCAACTCCACGCGTTGAATTTTGGCTCCCAGAACCATGGCGATATTCTCTCGTTCAAATTGCAGGGTAAGAATCGCGGCTGCTTCACGGTCCTCTCGTGGAAGTAGCGCATCACTGTCTGTGATGATGGATACTTTGCTCCCCAGCCGGCTAAAACTCTGGGCGAGTTCACAGCCGATAGGGCCGGCTCCGATTACGATGAGCCTGCGAGGCAGGTCGGTCAGGGCGAATACTGTTTCATTGGTAAGAAAACTGGTTTCCGTGAGTCCGGGAATGGGAGGCGATGCGGCGCGGGCTCCGGTCGCGATAATCGCCTTCTTGAATTCAAGCCGCTCGCCTGCCACTTCAACGGTATTGCTGTTAATGAACCGGGCTTCTTCCAGATAAATATCAACGCCAAGTCCACGGAAGCGCTCTGCGGAGTCATGCGGCGAGATATCAGCCCGCACCCGCCGAAGGCGTTTCATCACTTCTGCAAATCGAATTTTCGGGACCTGGGCTTCAATGCCGAACTCCCGTGCTTCCACCACCGCATGAGCGGCGTGGGCTGCGCGAATCAATGCCTTGGAAGGCACACACCCATAGTTCAGGCAGTCTCCGCCCATGAGATGGCGTTCGATGATAGCCACCCTTGCGCCCAATATGGCGCCTCCAGCGGCAGACACCAGACCTGCTGTGCCCGCTCCGATAACAACGAGGTTGTACCGGCCTTGAGGTTTAGGATTAATCCAGTTTGAAGGGTGAACATTCTCAATCAGCTTCTGATTGAATTCATCCTGCGGCTGGACCTCAACCGGCAGAGTGGCGTTCATGCTGCACCTCTCCTTCTGCAGGTGATTGAAGTCCTGCTGCAACGCTCGTTTATCCGGGCGAGGAGCCACAGGAGCAACGCGCCACGGCCCAGTCCGCCCCAAAACAGCGCCAGACCCGCTGGGCTACGTTTGGTCGCTCCGCTGGAGAACAAGTCAGATACATTGTGGAGCGCCAACCCCAGATATACATAAAGGATAGTAGCCGGCATCAGCGCTGTCTATGCACTGGTACGAAACAGACTGGCAGGCCGTACGCGCGTTGGTGGGAACTCCAGCTTACCAGCGTTCGCGGCGGGTCCGATACAAAATCGAAGCCTCTTTGCGCGCTCAGGCAGAAAATGACGCCGCGGCGGGATACGATTGCGCCGATTGTGGAACGTCTCCGAACAGTTTCTGATGGCAGCTACTGCCCAGAACTTAAAACGGCTGGTGCGGTTCCTGACGCAACGTAACCTTTCGCCAGGAGTGAGTGGCGCGTGAAGGCACGAGGGGGGTATGAGC
>JBAVUZ010000130.1:0-3153 GCA_049697035.1 Candidatus Angelobacter sp.
GCGTGACGGTGGTTGCGGAAGCTGTCTTCATGCCGATAGCCTCACCGGAGAGAACGAGTTCAACGCGGCGGTTCTGCTGGCGTCCTTCCGCTGTGTCATTGGTGGCCACGGGCTGGGTCTTGCCCAGGCCGCGGAATACGATGGCATTATCCGGAATACCTTGTTGAACCAGGTAATCGCGCACCGCCTGCGCGCGATTTTCAGACAGCTTCTGGTTGTAATCGTCGCTCCCCACCGCGTCCGTGTGGCCTTCCACTTCAAGGTGCAGGCCCGGATGCGCGATTACGATGCCGCTGACCTTGGCCAGCCGCTCGCGCGCGCCGGAAAGCAATTCATAACTTCCGGTCTTAAATAAAACATCTGACATGTTGGCGATCAGGCCGCGGGCTGTGTCGCGAGTGGCCAGAATCGTATTCAGCTGCTGCAATAGTTGCGCGCGCAGGTCGGCTTTCTCCTGCTCGGCTTGCTGGCGCAGGCGGTCAGACTCTTCCGCGGCTTTACGCGCTTTGTCCGCTTCCACGGCCAGCGCCTGCTTTTGCTGTTCGGCTGCTGCGCGGGCTGTGTCTGCCTGCTGGCGAGCGGCGTCCGCCTGCTGGCGGGCAGCCTCGGCTTCCTGGCGGGCCTTTTCGGCCTCGGCTTTCATGCGTTCTGCATCGGCCTGGGCAGCCAGGGCCTGTGCGCGGGCCTGCTCTGCCTGTACGCGAGCGTCTTCAGCAGCCTTGCGGCGTTGGGCTTCATCAAGCGCGTCCTGACGGGCTTTGGCTTCGCGGTCTTCGGCAGCTTTCTTGTCGGCGGCGGCCTTGGCCTGTGCTTCTTCTTCCGAGCGCTGCTTTACGGCCATCACGCGGGCTTCCTCGGCCGTGCTGACGGTTTCACGCGCCAGTGTTTCAATGGTGCTTTTATCCCGCTTCTGGACGTACGCTTCTTCAGCCTTGCGGAGCTGCTGGGTAGCGCTGGTCAGGATCGATGGCGCATATTTATCGGCGGCTGCAAGGTTGGCGATTCTTACGGCATTGCGGGCTTCAAAAAGAACGCGGGGCGTCTTGCGGTCGATGCCAAAAATAGCATCCGAAATCTTGGTGTTGGTGGCTGAATAGGTGCCGCGCCCCAGCAGCTCATACTTGGCGTCAATGTTCTCCTGCCGGCCAGCGGTGGTTGCGCTCATAATGTTTTCCATCACCACCATGTTGCCGGGCTGGTTCACGGCGAAATAAGGCTCAGCCGTAACGATCATGCCAAACGTCTGCATATCTGTGATGGCTTTGACGCGGCTGCTATTGTGGTCAAACACCAGTTCGCCCAGATTCACGGCGCGGCCTTCCGGCGAGACGGCCCACAGCACCAGCGATAGGTATTCCAGACCGAATTTGGTGGGATCTTCCAGGCCGTCAAATTTAGCGTCAATTTCCACGTTGCTCTTTTTGCCCGTGACCTTGGCTTCACCAGAGGCGTTCTGCATGAGTTCAGTGCCATGGAAGTCGACTTTGACGGCATCACCGCGCAGGCGATAGTTCACTGCCTTGGTGGTGCGGTGAACAGGGCTGGCAGGCGCCGCGGACTGCGCCACGCCAGCGATGCTGGATGCGGCCAAGCAAAGGAACAGGAAAAACGCCAGACGTTGTTTCATGGCATACCTCACTTCAATCTCTTTTCTGAGTTGGTCAAAACGATCAGTTCGATATAACGATTAGTTCGGTATAACTTTATGTGACGCCGCGTATTATGAAAAGGACGCACGCGGTCAACGTGGCGATAGTACTTTGGTGACCACGCCAGCCAGAGGCCGGCTTTGTGCCGGGACCCGGACGTCCGGCATGCACTTGCCAAGCCACACCTGTCGCGGCGATCATAACCCGCCTTGAAAGGAAAGGAAATCAAAACATGCAGCGGAAGCGTTTAGCAGTTGGAGTCTCATTGGTCATGTTGTTTGCTGTTATGGGAATGGCCCAGCAGCCGCCTCAGGACAAGAGCAAGCGTCCCAGCCCTCCAGGGCACGGCCGAGGTGACGCTGAAGAACAAGAAGATCACCATGGATGATTACAGCCGTCCCTCACTGAAGGGCAGGAAAGTTGGGCAGGAACTGGCGCCTTATGGTGTGGCGAACGGGCGCGAATGAAGCCACCGCACTAAATACTGAGATCGATCTCAACACTGGCGGGGCCAAGGTGTCTGCGGGGAAATACACGCTCTACACTTTGCCTTCAGATGGAACGTGGAAGCTCATTATCAATAAACAGACCGGGCAGTGGGGAACACAATATGACGAAAGCCAGGACCTGGCCCGCGCGGACATGAAGAAAACCGCGCTGCCGCAATCCGTGGAGCAGTTCACTATCTCGTTTGACAAGAAGAATGAGAGTACAGCAAATCTCAACCTGGATTGGGAAAACACGCGTGTTTCCGTAGAGATAAAAGCTCAGTAGGAATGTTTAGCGCAAGTCAATGGGGCGTGGTGAAAAGACAGTCGAGACTACTCGCAGCCGGAGCCGGCCACTCCTACGGATTTGCCGCCGCCTGAGCTGGGGCTGCCGGGGAGAGATATGTGGATATCTCCACCTTCGTTCGAAGAGATACTGCAGCGTCCTGAGAAGCCAGACTCCGGTGTGGCAGTCACGGTGTAACTGGCTGCAGGCGTGTTGCCATCAGCCACGATTTCGAACATGTAGCCGCTCTTTAATCCGCTTGTGAGCGCCTCATCCATAATCAGGCAGCCATTTGTGCTGGTGGGCTTTTCACATGAACTGCCATGAGTGCCAAGATTCGCCAGGCTGCTGGCATACCCAACCTCGGGGAAAGCATCGCTGTACATGAGCTGGGCCGTATTGATCGTCTTGACTGAGGAGACGGCAGCAGCTTCATTGGCGCGCATTTTGCCCTGCACCAGATTCGGAATGGCGATTGCCGCGATGATCAGGATGACCATCACGACCACCAGGAGCTCAACCAGCGAGAAGCCGGCGAGTCCGGGGTCCGCATTTCTGATAGCGTTTTGTGTTCTTACGCTGGGCATAGCACAAAAGTAACCGCTGAATGAGCACTAGAATACCGCAAAAAGGCAGCAACTCCCGATTATTAAATTTTCTAAGGAAGTTCCAGCTAGGCAATAAGCCTTAAGTGCTTTCGATTCAATAAAACTAGAGGTTACTTTAGTTC
>JBAVUZ010000131.1:0-2935 GCA_049697035.1 Candidatus Angelobacter sp.
ATGCCGAGTTGCACCTGCTCTTTTCCATGATCACGCCGCTGGGATGGCTGGAGCGCGTGCCGTCATTCAAGGAACAGCAGCAGCAGATGCCGAACAAAGACCTGCACATGTATGGATTCCTCGGTTACCCCCTGCTCCAGGCAGCCGACATCCTTATATACAGGCCCGATTTTGTGCCGGTGGGAGAGGACCAGTCAGCGCACATTGAATTGACTCGCGAAGTGGCGCGCCGCTTTAACCAGTTTTATAAGCTGAATGACAAGCCTGTCTTCCCGGAGCCGAAAACGTTGCTTACGCCTTCACCCAAGCTGCTGGGCACTGACAAGCGCAAGATGTCAAAGTCATACGGCAATTCAATCCTGCTGAGCGACGAGGCAGCCGTCGTGGAGCAGAAGATCAAGAACAGCGTTACGGACCGGCCCAAGCTGACTGATCGCGGCAGTCCCGACCGGTGTCCGGTAGGCAATCTGCACCAGATCTTCAGCGACAAGGAACGCCTGTCTCACATCACTCAAGGCTGTACGCAGGCGACGATCACCTGCGTGGAGTGCAAAGCGCTGGCGGTGGAAAGTGTGAATGCCCATCTCACTCCGATTCGGGAACGGCGGCATGCGCTGGCGCAGAATCCGGCAAAGTTGCGGCAGACGATTCAGCATGGGGCCCAGAAAGCCATCGCGGCAGCGGAAGAAACCATGTCGGCAGTGCGCGATGCGATAGGACTGCTACGGCTGGGGGCGGTGGCGGGATTGGCCGCGAAAGAGGAAGCGACAGCGGCGATCAAAGTCCCTGAAGCGATAACGAGCGCCAAGAATGAGGACGAAAGATGGGAGCTGCGGACCTCAGAATGGCTTGAGCGAATCAATAGAACCTATTCTCTTAAGAAGGACCGGCCGCGTACGTTCATAACGCGTCGAGGAAGAAAAGTTGGCTTGTACGCTGCGGCGGAAGAGAATGGGACCTGGAAATTTCTATTGGAAGATCGCCCAATCAACGTGCTGGTATTGCTGGCCCAGGACAAGGACCGGAACCTGCGTGACTACGTTCTGCCGCCAAAGATATTGCAGGACCAATGGAAGAAGCTCGCGCGTAATGGTGACGCAGTCGAGATCGTGCTGAAGAGAGGGTCGAACGGCATTTCGCTGCAGACCGGCGAAGGCGAACTCGCAATCGAGCAATATGCGGGTGATTACAGCGCATTGCAGTAAACCGCAAGCAAATAAAAGACATGTAATCCACAGCTCTGCCATCGGCAAGAGCGGCTAATAACATTTAGAATTGAACATACACACACATGGCTTGTGTGTTGAGAAACAGCTTTGAACCATGGCGGAAAGGAGTAAACGGAATTTTTGAAATCAGAACTTAACAATCCTCTGTTTCCTCCGTTCCTCCGTGTTTCAAAGATTTTGGTTTATTGATGGCAGAGACATCACAATCCGCGAAGCCGCTGACGAATGAATTTCCGTTCTCGGTCAGCGTCGGTCAGGTCTATGACGGCCCGCTCGATCTGCTGCTGGACCTGGTGCGCAAACAGGACATCGACATTTATGACATTCCCATCGCCAAAATCACGGCGCAGTACCTTGGCTACGTGGAAAACCTGAAGCACCTGGATGTGGACATTGCGGCGGAGTTCATCTACATGGCTTCCCTGTTGATCCACATCAAGAGCAAGATGCTGCTGCCGCGCGATCCTGAAGCGGCCGAGGGCGCGCAGGAAGATCCGCGCGAAGAGCTGGTACAGCGGTTGCTGGAGCATGAGAAATTCAAGAATGCCGCGCAGATGCTGATGCAGAAGCAGCAGATTGAAGAAGCGGTGGTCAGCAACCCTTCAATGAAGGAATTTAAGGATGCTGAAGGCACCGAACCTGAACTGGCGGCTGACGTGGTGGACCTGGTGCGCACGTTCCAGCAAATCCTGGAGCGCGCCAAAGCGCGTCCGGTTTTGGAAGTGAACGAAGAGACAGTCACGGTTGGGCAGATGATTGAGTTTTTCCGCCGGCGCCTGTTGATGGAAGACCGCCCGATTCCGCTGAAAAGGCTTTTGCAGCACATCACTTCACGCCATGCGCTCATCTCATCCTTTTTGGCGCTGCTTGAACTGGTGCGGCTGCAGGCAATCCTGCTGCGGCAGGAAAGAGTTTTTGGCGAGGTCCTGATCAAGAAACATGCAATGTTTGACACCGTAATGGGCGAAGGCGCCGCGGTGAGAGATGATTGGAGATAGGGCAATTGGCAATTAGCAGTTAGCCATTAGCAGTTAGCCCAGCTAAAGCCGATTGAAACGAATTGAACTAAAGTGAAACGGCCAAGAACAAAGAGCTAAAGGCCAAGAACCAATTGCTATTTGCCAATTGCTATTTGCTACATATGTCCATCAAAGCCAAACTCGAAGCAATTATTTACGCGGCGGAAGATCCCATCACGTTGGACCAGATGGCGTCGCTGCTCAAAGACGATCTGCTGGCACTCAAAACGGCTTTGCCGCCAACGCCCGACTCCACCACAGATGGTGCGGGGGAATCGCAGCCGCAGCCGGAGAATGCCGAGAACCATCTGGGCGCGGTGGAAGACTCCGCACCACAGCCGCCAGCGAAGAAGGTCAAAGAAAAATCCGAGAAGGTCGAGCTGCGCGGACTGTTACGGCCATACCTGGACGAACTGATCGCCGACTATGCGAATCCAGAGCACGGGATTGAAATCCGCGAGGTGGCCAGCGGCTACCGGATGTCCACGAAGCCGGAGCACCATGACGTGGTGCGGGCATTCTCAAAGAGTTTGAAGCCGCCGATCCGCCTGTCTTTGCAGGCTCTGGAGACACTTGCCGTGATCGCTTATAAACAGCCGGTGACGGTCCCGGAAATCAGCGACATCCGCGGCGTGGACGCAGCCGGAGTTATCGGCACGCTGCTGGAGCGCAAGCTCATTACCACAG
>JBAVUZ010000132.1:0-2201 GCA_049697035.1 Candidatus Angelobacter sp.
GCTTAGCAGGGGTATACTTTAAGTCTGATATTTTCATTGTGAGCCAGCCTATGGACCTCAAGCCTGTAGCCCTGATCAGTATGCCCTCGCAATCGGCCGGGATCCCTTCCATCCAATTGGCGCTGCTGAAACCCACTCTGGAGAAAGCCGGCATTCCTGTCCAGGCATTCTCGCTCTTTATGTATCTTGGAAACCATATCGGATGGCCGCTCAGTGAGACTCTGGCGGAGGTGTGGCCCAGCCTGGTGGGCGAGTGGGTATGGTCCAAGGCGGCTTTCGGCGAGGAAGCCAATCCAGAGGTTGAAGAATACTTTCTCGCGCATCGCGAGACATTCGCGGCCATGTGCAAAGCCGCGGGCTGCACATTGGAAGACCTGCGGCGGCTTCGTAATGAGGGAGCACAAGCGTTTATCGATTTCTGCGTAGACAGCACCGATTGGGGGCGGTTTGGACTTATCGGTTTTACGGTGGTCTACCAGCAATTGCTTTCCAGCCTGGCGCTGGCGCGCGCTCTCAAGAAGAAATATCCGCAAGTTCCCATCATCATGGGCGGCGGGGCCATGGAGGATGACATTGCCGGCGAGATCATGAAAGGGTGTCCCCAGATTGATTATGTTCACTGCGGCGATGCCGATGTGGGATTCCCGGAGATGGTCCACCATCTTTACGCGGGCAAGAGCATGGAAGGCCGCCTGGGAATCATGTGGCGCGATCCACAGAACCAGGTACGCTACGCCGGGCGCGCCCCGAACTTCCATGCAATGAACGAGACTCCGATTCCCGATTTTGACGAATTCTATTATGCGCGGCGGGCGAGCGGATATGAATCCTACGGCCGGGCCCGTGCGGTGCAACTGCCGTTTGAAACTTCACGAGGCTGCTGGTGGGGGGAAAAGAACCACTGCACGTTCTGCGGGCTGAACCGCTCGGGCATGGAATTCAGGGCCAAGAGCGTTGATAACGTGGTGGAGCAACTGGAAGCGCTCTCTAGCCGTTACAGCTGCTTTGACTTCTTTGCCATTGATAACATCATGGCCCCGGAATACACGGAAAAGCTTTTTAGTCGGCTCGCGGCCGCCAACAGTGACATCTCCATGCACTATGAGATCCGGCCTAACTTTTCCCGGACGCAACTGGCGCGTATGCGGCGCGGCGGGCTGCACTCCGTATTACCGGGCGTGGAGAGCTTCTCTACCAACATTCTCAAGAGCATGAGGAAGTTCACCTCTGGAATGCGGAACATCGAATTGGTGAAATGGTGCACTTACTACCGCATTAACGTGACCTACAACATCCTGTGCCGTTTTGCGGGTGAGACCGAGTCAGACTACCGTACGCAATGTGAAGTCATGGCTAAAATTCCTCACCTTCAGCCTCCTTATGCGGCCGTCATGGCGCGAGCCGACCGCGGTTCCCCCATGTTTACCGATCCGGCCTCGCAATCGATTTCCAGGCTTATACCGTTCAAGTGCTATCAATACATCTTTCCGCGAGGTAAATTCGATCTGCCCCGCATCTCCTACTTCTTTGACCAGGAGATGACCAATATCGCAGGCGAGCCGTCCTACGCGGCCACCTTTGATGCGGTGGACAATTGGCGCGCGAAATGGAACCAGCCCAACAGGCCTTACCTGAAGTATCGCAAAGCATGGTCCACGATCTTTATTTTTGACGGCCGCCACGAGCAGGCGCGAACCCACCGGTATCACGATCAGGAAGCTGCCCTCTACGAGTATTGCTCGGATGCCCGCACTCCCAAAGACATCAGCTCGAATTTCGGATTCGACTCATGGGTTGATGCCGCGCTGAGAGACTTCGTGGAAAAGGACCTGATGCTGTTTCTGGATGGCCGTTATCTCAGTCTGGCCCTGCCTGAAAACCGCAACTTCGAACGGGAAGCCGGTCCAGGCGCCAGGATGGCGGCAACCGAGGCGCAACCATCTCAGTTTGCGTGAGTCCCCTACGGATACAACTAAAATCAAGGTCGCACCGCAGCAGGGCCGCAAGCAAAACAAATTCACCGCGGAGACGGGTGCGCTCGGAATTTCTGAATAGCAGAATACAGCAACTTTGGAACGGATTAAACAGCAACAGCGGCGCCCAACCCGACTGCCGCCTGCTGTGGCGGCATCTCTATGCTGGCGCTCTCGATCGGCAAAACAGCCAGGCTCAAATACAAATTTCCTTCCTGAAGCATCAGG
>JBAVUZ010000133.1:0-3026 GCA_049697035.1 Candidatus Angelobacter sp.
CTCTTACACAGTGGCGGAAATTCCACTGGCTTGCAGTAACGAACTGGCCGCTGTCGAATTTTTCGAAAAACAGCGTTGGGGTAACGACCCTGCCTGTGTTCGTTGTGGCAGTGTGAATGTGTACAAAATGATTGACGCTAAGACAGGCGAACGCAGCACACGTTATCTCTGGCGTTGCCGCGATTGCAAGCAGCAGTACACCGTCCGCATTGGCACAGTGTACGAGGAATCAAGGATTGAATTGCGTCACTGGTGCTATGCGTTTTGGAGAGCGTCAACATCCAAGAAAGGCGTATCTGCTTTGGAGATCAAACGGCAATGTCAGATTAGTTACAAGTCTGCATTGTTCCTAATGAATCGTATTCGGTTTGCAATGGCACCAGACGGAGATAGCCCTAAACTGACTGGCCTTGTCGAATGCGACGAAACTTACATTGGCCCTCGTAAGCCGCGTTACAAAGGCACCAGCAAGCGCGGACGTGGCACCAGTAAGATTCCGGTATTCTGTGCCGTGGAACGTGAGGGCCAGCTTCGCCGTCGCGTGGTTGCCGATGTGACCACGGAAACAATTGAAAGCGCAATACGTGAGGAAGTAGACCGCAGCGCACATCTTTTGACAGATGAGTTTTCAGCTTACAGGCGCATCGGGCCAGAGTATGCAGGTCATAGCACGGTATGCCATGCAACAAAAGAATATGCGCGTGGAATCGCTCACACGAATACAGCGGAAAGTAGCCATGCTCTAGTGAAGCGCGGAATCATCGGCATTTACCACAACGTTAGCCGCGAATATTTACATCGCTATCTCTGGCAGTATGATTTCCTTTGGAACAATCGGAAGATGAATGACGGTGAGCGTACCGTATTGGCGATACAATCAGCAGAGGGGAAGCGTTTGATGTATCGCAAACCACAAGGGCGTATTGGATGAGCAAGAAGAAAAATAAATCAGTAGCAATGAACAGGAAGCCAAAAGAAAAGTCTGGCCCTAAGCCAGACGTGTTGAAGATCGAAGGCGACTGGAAAGAAAACATCAAAAAATCTCTCACCAAAAAGAAACCGCCTGAAGGCTGGCCGAAGTAAAAGCCTATTGCTATGCCATCTATAATTGTGGATGGCATGAAGAAAATAGAATCTAATTCGGAATTTTGGAAATTACTGCATTCATGGACTGAAGCATTTTTGTGTTTAAATCAATTTGCGATTGAATCTTACTCCGCTCCAAGGCTACCTGTTCATCTAGGGCAGTCTTCGCCTCTGGCCCCAAGGCGCACACCACGGATTTTAGCGCGCAAACGTCTGCGGAAATCTGTTTCAAGAAGTTCGATTGCTGTATAACCAAATTTAAAATGTTAGTGAGAGCTTCTTTCACTTTTACACCGTCCTTAAGTCCTGTAAATGTTATCAAACCAATCTCAATAAAAAACCCGCCTCTCTGGGCGGGTCGGGTTAGACGCTGTGAACGGATCGCCATCGCTTGAGCGGTTTGTAGCTTCCACTTTTCCAACTGACCAATTCAGGAGTGACTTGTAAGCACGATTCCAGATTGAACGTGAGTGAGGTCTTGTCCTGAAAAATGACTTCAATGATGCGGTAATCGGGTGAGATTGACAATTCCACTTCGGCAACAATCTTGCCTTTTGCCTTGGGGAATTTCATAACGCGTTGGTAGGGTTTCTTTTTGGTACGCTTAGAGGCAGCCATGATTCGCCTTTCAAGGAAGGTGATTTTGGTTAGGGCGTGTTCGGTGTCGAAAGCACTGAGCACGCCTGAGCTGCTTATAACCGCACTGGCGAAAGGAATGCAATGATAAAATGAGGGAGAAATCGCCCTTGCGTAAAAGACATACTTCCGTTACTCAATTACCAATTCGGCTAGCGCTTCACCCTGAGTTTCCGCGTTACCGATTTTCCATTGAGCGTGGCCTGAACCATGACCGCGCCGCGATTCAGCACGTCTTCAGTCAGGACGATGGAAAGCGCTGCCGCGCCGGAGGCATCCGCCACACCGCGCGCTAACTCCAGTCCATCCGATGCAACCACTCCACGCACCACGATCTCCGCTCCGCTAGCGGGCTTGCCTGAATCGAGCACCTGGAAGCTGAGCGGGAGACCAGAAGCATCAGCCGCCGGTGCCGACGCTTTCCATTGCAAAGAAAGCCCTGAGCCGCCCACGTCCTGCACGTCCGCTCCGCTGCCCAGCACGGAATTCATCTGCCCCTGCTGGATAGCGTCAATCACAGCCTTGTGCTGCGTCTTCAGCAATTCATGCATGGCTTCGGTGGAAAAGCCGGGATGCGATATCTCATGCGCGTAAGAAAATGCCTGCTTGCCTACGCACTGGCCTTTCACAAATACCAGCGTTTGCAACAGAAGGTCGTTCTGCCGAGCTTCGCTTTGCACGTGGTAGACCACGTCAGCCAGCTTTACATCCGTATTGAACCCGAAAATAGTCATAAAAAATCGAGCAGCGCCCGTCCAAAACATCCTTGCGACACGATCAATTTCCCGTGCCCGCCAGCCGCCATTTAGAAATCACTAACTCCATTCAAAGTCAAGGCCTTGACACTGTTGCGAATGGAAATTACATTCGAATGTTTGGCAGTTGTAGTTGCTCTTTGCTGTACAGGCCTTTCATGCCGGAGAACAGTTACTTCGCTCATTATATTCCGTTGCTGTTTCAGGTGATCGTTGCCATTGCCCTGGCCACGGTCATGGTCACTCTTTCTCATCTGCTGGGCAAGCACAAATGGTCGCGGGCCAAGAACACCGCCTATGAATGCGGTATTGAGCCCACCGGAGACGCGCAACAGCGCTTCAGCGTCAGGTTCTACCTGGTCGGCATGCTCTTTATCCTGTTTGACGTGGAAGCCGTCTTCCTCTATCCGTGGGCCATTATCGCCCGCGAACTCAAGATGTTTGGCTTCTGGGAGATGATGGTTTACATCGGACTGGTCCTGGTTGGATTCTTCTATATATGGAAGAAAGGCATTCTGGACTGGAATTCATCGGAGAGGACTATTAAAT
>JBAVUZ010000134.1:0-2262 GCA_049697035.1 Candidatus Angelobacter sp.
TTTCAGATAAGCCTGCCGACGCCGAGCACCAATACGGCCACGGCAAGGTGGAAAATTTTTCTGCCTTTATTGAAACCGGTCTGCTTCTTCTTACCTGCGTCTGGATTGTCTGGGAGGCCGTCCGCCGCCTCAACGGACATCACAGCGTGCACATTGAGCCCTCTCTTGCCGCCTTCGGCGTAATGTTTCTTTCCATGGCGGTGGATTGGTGGCGCTCACGCAAGCTTCAGGTCATTGCCGATAAATATGACAGCCAGGCCCTTGAGGCGGACGCTCTCCATTTCAGCACCGATATTTTTTCCAGCGGTGTCGTAGCCCTGGGACTGGCGCTGGTCTGGGCAGGCGAGCACTGGCACGTTGGATGGCTCACCAAGGCCGATGCCGTCGCGGCTCTCATGGTCTCTGCCGTAATCGTTTACGTCAGCTCGCGCCTGGCCCGCCGCACCATCGATGCGCTGCTCGATGCCGCTCCCGCGGGCTATCGCGGAAGCATCATGGACGCCGCGCTAAAAGTAAATGGCGTGATTGAGGTGGAGCGCGCCCGCATTCGCCGCGCGGGCAACCGCTATTTTGCCGATCTTACCGTTGGCCTGGCGCGCAATGTTACCTTCCAGCGCTCAGGCCAGGTGGTGGGAGAAATCACGCGTGCTGTGCATAAGATCCTGCCTGACGCCGACGTGGTGATTCACTCCATCCCACGTGAAACCGGTCATGAAAATATTTTTGACCGCATCCGCGCCGTGGCTTCACGCAATAATTTCAGCGTGCATGATGTCAGCGTCCAGGACCTTGAAGGCCGGTTGCATGCGGAACTTCATCTGGAGCTGGACGAAACTCTCAGCCTGAAAGATGCACACGATGTGGTAACCGTCCTGGAGGCTGAAATCCGTAGCGACGTTCCAGAAATTTCTACCATCCTCACCCATATTGAGAGTGAGCCTTCCACCATTGAACCCGGCAATACGGTGGTGCGTGACGCCGTGCTGGAACAGAAGCTCAAGCCCGTTATCCATGAATTTCCTGAAGTGGTGGATATGCACGACGTGGAGATCAAGCGCGTGCGTGGGAAAATCTATATGTCGTGCCACTGCACCATGTCAGATGATCTGCCGCTTTCCCGCGTGCATGACGTATCCACGGAGCTGGAAATCCGTTTCAAACAGGCCGCGCCGGAACTATTCAAGGTACTCATCCACCCCGAGCCGCAGACGGATAACCGCCGCTAAATTTAGCCGCGAATTTAACGAATGAACACGAATCTATGGAAAATTCCTCGTCTTTCGCCTTGGTTTGCAGTTGATCGGGTTCGCGGCTGATTGTTTTGCAAGCTGCACAGCGATCAAAAAACCGGGCGTTTCAGCCCGGCGTTCACCAACCAAAAGAGGAGAGAAGAGGCTACTCCTTTGATGGAGCTATTTCCTTGTGCAGTTCCAGCATCGGCTCAACTGAAATCTTTGTCCCCGCCGGCGGCTGGAATAATGCTGCGTCCGGCTCATTGCGCTTGATGTCCGTCAACCGATACGTGCTATCTCCCATGCGGGGGTCGGAATGTTTTCTCAGGACCATGGTGTGCAGTTGAGGTGAGAACCACGTTTCAGTCACGATTTCGATCGGACGCTCATTGCCGATCTGGCCGGCGGGAATCGTAACCGTCTCGCGCTTACCCTGGGCGGACACGCCTTCAATCGTCTGCGTTCCCAGGTCTTCATGTTTAACCTGTTCACTGCTTTCCTTGCTTTGCTGGACTTCATGCGCGCCCTGCACATTTACGATAACTTTCTCTTTTAAGTGCCGCTCGCGCGTGCCGCGCAGGTCAATAATCTGCGGACCCTCTTTCCAGGTGCCTTCGCTGCGTACTACCTTTGTGGCCTCGCCGCCGGGGGTGAAGATGTACTGCGTATGCGTGGTCGGATCGTTAATGAACACCGTCTTTGGGCTATCTACCTGCATTGTGCCGATGCGATGCAAGTCGGTTTCGCGCCGCGTGCGGCCCTGGCTGTCACGCGCCACGAACGACGATGTCTTATTGACAATCCTGTTGCCGTCCGCCAAGACCTGTGTGCTTTCCGTGGTTGCAGTGGCAGTATAGGGGGCGGAGGTCACAACCTCGCCGGCGCCGGCCATTTCAGCCGAGAAGAATTCGATCTTGCCTTCAGGCAGGCGCTCGCCCTGCATCATGCTGAATGGCGAGAACATGGTGATGGGCTCGCCTTGAGTCATTGTGAAGGTGCGCACTTTTTCTTTCGGTGCGGACTCCTGCGC
>JBAVUZ010000135.1:0-2390 GCA_049697035.1 Candidatus Angelobacter sp.
GTTTTAGGGGATTTGGGCCGGCTGTAGTCGACCGTAAAGGTAAAAAGAATGCTATTGCTCCGCGTGCCAAACAGGTTCCCAACGCGGCTTCTGCCCATGTTGTCCACGTAGGCGGAATCCAGCTTGAACCGGGAAAACTTGAAGGAAAGCCCGGCCGTGGGCGAAGTTTCATCCAGGCCGAATCTTCCCGTCACACGCTTGTTGAGCAGTTCCTGCTCAAAGCCGAGAGTTCCGTGGTAAACCAGCGTGTTAGTACCGGCAAGATCATTGCAGCGCGCAAGACGCGTTCCGCCAACGTCGACCAATGCGCCTTGCCATGGCATGAAAGACCCTCCCAGGCGAAATTCCGCGCTGTGGACATTGCCCTGAACGGCGCCGGCAGGATCGGTGCGGCGCTCAAGGTCGTTATTCAATAGACCGCGAAAGCCAAAAAGCAGCCTCTTATCGGGCTGCCAGGCCAGGCCGAACCCGCCGGATGGACGCCACTGGGTCTCATAGCGGACAGTCTGTTGCGTAGTTAAATTCAGGTTTGCCGAGGGCGTGGCATTGAACTGCGAGGTCTCATAGGCCAACAGGACGCCGACAGAGAATCCCTTGCCCAACGGCATGGCAATCTTTGAGAACAGAGCATGATCGGTCCCCTTGCCGGTTAATGAAACCGGCTTTGGACCGAAGCCCGCGGACTTGCCGTTAAAGGCCACGTTGTTGCTGTCCTGTTGCATGCCTATAACGTAAATGGCCAGCTTATGCCAAAGCGGTGGCGTGGTGAGACCAACCGCGGAAAAATGAAAGTTGTTGCCGTTGGTGAAATGCGTGTCGCCGTAGTCTGCTATGGCGGTGTCCGCATCTCGCCATACAAGAGCATAGTTGCCCCAGGTTGCGCCGTCGCCGCCGAAACCAATTGACCGGACACCCTTTTTGATCTGGCTGGAAGAAAATTCGCGCATGGAAAGTTCTGGGGACTGGGCGCTCACTTGTCCGGGAAAAGCACAGGCCACGGCCATGACCAGCAAAAGCGCCAGCCATGAAAATTGTGTTCGCCTTGGACTAGCGGCGATCGCACGCGAGCAATGGCGTGCCGCAACGGTTGGCCGTTTCAGGCAATGCATCCTTGAAGATATTCGCTTTTCACACAGAGATGGGCACATCGGCAAAATTTATCACCAGATTTTATGGAGCAATCATTCTAATGCAGCGGTATGGCCCCATCTATTTGCAGTTCAGATAACCGGAGGAGCAGGACCTTTGCGTGGAGAGACCCTTGGAGGCAAGCCGGGCGGGGCCGTCGCGTTCCGTGTCAATTATTTTTTTGCTTTCCCCGGGCGTCCCTGAACCATTTTTTTAGTCTTTGCGGTGAAACGCCAAGCCAATAGGCAAGGCGCAGGGAATATATAAGGAGCGCAGTGCGAAATACGCCGTGCTCAATGTAGCGTCGGCCGGAAACGGTGAGCGGCGTCCTTAAGACAGCGAACTTTCCTGCCTGCTTGATGCGGCGCACCAGTTCAACGTCTTCAAACAGCGGCCATTCCGGCGCGCCACCTATGGATTCAAAAACTGATTTGCGCACGAAAATGCCCTGGTCGCCGGTGGCGGAGTTGCGGAAGCGGGCGCGAACGTTAATGCCCCAGGCCACAAAGCGCAGAGATCGCGGACGCGATTCGGCAAAGCGAATGTAGAAAGCGCCGCCGGCAAGCTGCTGGTCAGAGAGCGCAGCGTGAAGAGCGTCAATCGCGGGCTGGGAAATGAGGCTATCAGCATGAAGAAAGAGCAGACAAACGTCGGGAGGGCGTGACGTGGCGATGGTTTTGGTCGCGTCTGTTTCCGCCGTGGCTGTTCCAGGGGCTTCGGTGGCGGGTGTTCCAGTGGAGGGCGGTTCTTTAGTGGAGGTCTCAGTGGCGAGGGTTTCTTTGGCGGGTGTTCCAGTAGGGTTTCCAGTGGTGGCCGCTTCTCTGGCGAAAGTTTCGGCTGAGGCGGTCTCGGAAACATCAAAAGCCGCGGCGGCGCCAACGTTGATCTGCGGGCCTTTGCCGCGTATGGACCTCACCAGCACGATGTCCGGCTGGGCTTGCAGCCAGGCAACGGTGCCGTCTGTGCTGCCACCATCGGACACAATGATTTCCGCAATGCCCCCGCAGGCGCGCAAGGCGGCGATGGTCGCAGGAAGCGAGGCGCGTTCATTTAAAACAGGAATGACGACCGAGATTTTCATTTTGGCGAGGGTTTCATGTTGAAGAGATCTTCATTTTGACGACGGTTCATTTTCGGTGAGTTTCTTGCTGTCGGCTTCATTTTTGTTGCGCCATACGGCTGAGCAGTTCCGCGGTCTTCGGCGCGGCTGCAGGATCATTGGCGAGCTGGCGGCGCAGGCGCTCAAGGTCTTCATGGCTATC
>JBAVUZ010000136.1:0-3044 GCA_049697035.1 Candidatus Angelobacter sp.
AACGCAAAAATCCGGAACCACAGAGGACGCAGAGGAACACGGAGAGGTGAACAGCGGAGGATTTCCAATTTCGGCGATGTTTGGCAACCGGGGTCCCCGGCAAGCCCGATTTTGGCTTGTTGGGGTGGAATTCCGGCGATTGTGGCAATTCCACGGATCCAGCTACTTGCATCGAAATAAAGGAGCGCGAGATGGGAAAACAGACGGAGGCGGGAAAGAGATCGGGACACGTTGTCGAGAGAACTCCCTGCGGCGGCATGGGCGGACGAAAGATCGTCGGGGTCCTTCCACTCCCGCTCGCTCGGCAGGCTCGTTCGCGGTCGGTCAGGATGACAACATGAGCAGGAACATGTCTCGTTACCCCATGGTCCTAAAGGACTACGGAATTGTGGCCTATTTCGCGCGGAGATTCCGTTATAATGAGCAGGCTCTGGTGTACTCTGGACTTTTGGCCTGCAACGCTGGTTTGGCCAGCGAAAATGCGGCTTTTACCGCGGCTTACGGGCTAAAGGACAGACCCCAATGAAGTATTTTCTGCGTGCGTTCACGCCTACGAAGAACCGCCGGCTCAATGAGTTGATCGGGTTCCTGTTGTTCGTCTCCGCGACACTCCTTTTCCTGGCGCTGGCCAGCTACTCTCCGCTGGACCCCTCACTGAATACGGCGGGATCGCTGAGTTCCGGGTCCGCGCACAACTGGATTGGCCTGTTTGGCGCCATGGTGAGCGATCTGCTATTGCAGTCAATTGGCATATTTGTGTTTGCAGCCCCGGTGATGATTGCCCTGCTGGGCGCGCGCTGGTTTAAGAGCCGACCGGTGGCTAGCCCGGGGGCGAAGGCGCTGGGCGCTGCGATTTTGCTGATCTTTACTCCGGCGCTGCTGGCGCTGCTGCCGTGGCATCTGCGCTGGATGCATGCCGTAGCCATTGAAGGCCTGCTGGGCCGCATTGTGGGCGATGTGCTGCTCCACTATTTCAATACCGTGGGCGCATATATTGTTTGCGGGGCCGTGGTGGCGGTGGCCATGTATCTTTCTACAGCGTTCTCATTTGTGAACATGCAGATCTGGCTGAATACTCGCTTTGCCTTTGTGCTGGCGCTGTGGCAACGCTTCCAGGATTGGCGTGCGGCGCGCGCGAAAGCTACAGCACAAAAGAAAGCCGAGAAAGAAGCTGCTAAAGCGGCTGCGCTGCGCAACGCGAATGAGCGCGGAGTGATAGTGAGTCCAGCGCAGTTGGCGCGCAGGCGGGCGGCGGCTGACGCTGCTGCTCAGCCGGTGAAGACAGGCATTGAACGCACATTTGAAGATGAAGAGCCTTTAGCGGCTGATGCTGCGATGCAAGCGGCTTTTGCGCAGGCGATGGAGTCTGCGGGGGGCGTTGGTGCAGGTGCGATGGGCGCGGCGGGGAATGGATCGGCGGCGAATGGTGTGGGGGCGATGGGAGCGGCTGGGCTTTCGGGTTCGAACGGCGGGGCTTTGGCTTCCGCTGAAGAGCCGGCGATCAATGCGCGCGAAGACCTTTCAGGAAAACGCAAGACCGTGCTGCCGAAGATTGCTGCTGGAGGATACAAGCTGCCGCCGAGTTCACTTTTGCATCGTGGCGAAGACCAGCAGGCGATAAATGAAGCGGAAGTAAAAGGGCTGGCGGAAGTCCTGACGGAAAAGTGCGCGGAATTTTCAGTGGGTGGCGCGGTGACGCAGATCAATCCCGGCCCGGTGGTGACGACCTACGAATTCAAGCCGGATGCAGGCGTGAAATATAGCCGCATCACGTCGCTGTCTGACGATCTCTGTCTGGCGCTGCGCGCGGAAAGTATTTTGATTGAGCGCATGCCGGGGAAATCGACCGTCGGGATACAGGTGCCGAACCATAACCGCGAAACGATCTGGCTGCGCGAAGTGGTGGAATCACAGGAATTTCTGGGGACGAAGTCGAAGCTCACGCTGGCGATGGGCAAGGACATCAATGGCCGCATTATCACCGCGGACCTGGCGACGATGCCGCATCTGCTGATTGCGGGATCGACAGGCTCAGGAAAATCTGTGGCGATTAACGCGATGATCATGTCGATTTTGTATAAGTCGACGCCGGAACAGGTGAGGCTGATACTCGTCGACCCGAAACGGCTGGAGCTGGGAATTTATGAAGGCGTGCCGCACTTGTATGTCCCGATCATCACTGAGCCGAAGCTGGCGGCGAATGCGTTGCGCAATGCCGTCCGCGAGATGGAACGCCGGTTGAAAGTGCTGGCGGCCAAAGGCGTACGCAATCTGGAGCAGTACAACAAACTGTTTGAAAGCGATACGCCAAGCCTGTTTGAAGACGAAAGCGACGAGAAACCGCTGCCGCAGATTGTGATCATTATTGACGAGCTGGCTGATCTAATGATGCTTGATCAGTCCAATGTCGAAGAAAGCATTACGCGTTTGGCACAAATGGCCAGGGCCGTCGGAATTCATCTGGTGCTGGCGACGCAAAGGCCGTCGGTGGACGTGATTACCGGCTTGATCAAGGCGAATTTTCCGTCGCGCATTTCTTTCCGCGTGGCGACGAAGATTGATTCGCGCACGATTCTCGACGCGAATGGCGCGGAATCGCTCCTGGGCAAAGGCGACATGCTGTATCTGCCGTCGGGCTCGGCCAGGGTGCACCGGCTGCACGCGCCGTATACGTCAGAAAAAGAGACGCATGCCGTGGTCGAGTTCTGGCGCGCGCAGGCGCAAGCGCAGTACGAGCAGAAGTTCCTTGAAGTCCCGAAAGAAGAGCGCGAAGGCGTGGCTGGATCTGCCGCGGATGGCGCGTCTGGCGATGACGCCGAAGGCGAGCACGATGAGCTTTATCAGGACGCTGTGCGTCTGGTCATCGAGTTCGGCAAAGCGTCCACTTCTCTGCTGCAACGCCGCCTGCGCATTGGCTACGGCCGCGCCGCGCATTTGATTGACCTTATGCAAAATGACGGAATTGTGGGACCAGCCGATGGCCCAAAGCCTCGCGAAGTTTTGAAGAAACCAGACTGGCTCAGCGAAGTAGAAGAAGCGCTGCG
>JBAVUZ010000137.1:0-2646 GCA_049697035.1 Candidatus Angelobacter sp.
GTGTTTTCAACAACGGCGCATGGGGGGTGGGGTCTATGGCTGAGGGACGCAGGCAGAGGGCCGCAAAGTGGGCTTCGCCGATCAGGATCGTTCGGCTCCCGGCAGTCGTCGGTCGCTCACGATGACAGTTTGACGCGCGGCGAATTTGCGCCGCGCAGCTTTATTGGGTAATCGCGCGTCATCGCCGACATCGCCGTGATCGGAAAACTCAAAATCGCTAACCACGAAGGACACAAAGGGACGCAAATGAAGACTTGGCGCGTGAAAACCAAAATCGTACCGCGGATTAACGCGGATAGCCGCGGATCAGGATTTGCGATGATGGATTGAAAACCGAAAAGAGGTCGCCGACATCGCCGTGATCGCACAACATAGCCGACATCGAGAAAGCAAAAAGAAGGACTGGAGAAGCAGGCGTGCCATTCCAGTCCTTCATGAAGTGTTGCTTGATTTAGGAGAAATTATTGGGTCATCGTTTTTACTGCTGATCTTTACCTCCTTTCGTTCTGACGTAAAGTGCTTCGCGCGGAAACGGAGGTGAAGGCGGCCTCCGCTCCCGCACGCAGCCAGCGCCCCAGAGGAGGGAAAAGCGAGTGAGCTTGTGCAGGGCTTACTCTGCGCCGGCCATTCGTTCAAAAACTTGCCCGAGACTTGCATGGCAGATCCGAAGGCCCCGTTTGGGGGGAAGGTCCTTGAGGGCCTACGGATCTTTTATCTGCATCTGCACTGCGTCCATGGCATTGCGTACATGCATCGCGGCGTGCATTGCGCGGCTGCGCTACGACAAACTCCGATCAGTTGCAGCCCGGGCTGGGGCCACCCTCCAAGCCCTGGCAGAACTTGGGCAACGGTGAGCCACCGCTTGCGCCGACGGCTGGAATGGTGATGGTTTGCTCGTTCAGCGCTCCATCGGACATGACCATGCCGTTGGGAACGATCAATGAAGGATGATCGAAGGGCGCGCTCTGCGAGCGAACGCGTTCGTCGGTAAGGGACTTGAGGAAGGCGACGACTGCGGCTTTATCGTCTGCGCTGAAGCCGGCGCGCTGCAAGTTGGGATCAACATCCACGGAGGGGAAATCTCCGCCGCGGCTGTAGAAGTCCACAACCTGGTCAAGAGTGGCCTGGCCGCCGTTGAGGAAATACGGCGCGGTAAGCTCAATGTTGCGCAGGCTCGGAGTTTTTACGGCTCCGCGCACCGCGACCGGCGCACCGGCGGGAACTTGCGTTCCGGCAAGCTGTCCCATGGAGGCAAGCTGCGCCGCGGAGAGTGAAGCGAGACCTGAAGGATCGGAGGCAGCGATGCCCATGTCGTCATCCGTGGGACGGACGCCGATGTTATGGAAGCCGACATCGTGCCAGCGTCCGCCGGGCAAACGCTCTACCACGCCGCGTGAAGCGATGCTGGAAACAGTTGCGTCAGTAAATTCGCCGCCGTTGTGGCAGTTGGTGCATCCGCCTTTGCCCTGGAAGCGATCGAGACCGCGCTGCTCTAATGCGCTCAGCGCGCCGCGATTCCCTTCCATGAACTGGTCAAAGCGCGAACTGTCTGACACCAGCGTGGACTCATACATCTGTATGGCCACGCCCCAGAACATTGAGAAGTTATATTCCATTTGTGAATACTCGTCAGTGTTGAAGGGCCGGCCCAGATGCAGGAAGTTGCTGTCTTTATCAACGATCACGTCTGAGTTCCACCACTTGGGCTGGAACGCAGCCTGGATCATGGAGACATAATCCGTGTTGAGCCCGGTGAAAGGATCGGCACTGAGACCGCCGAGAACACTGTCATTGGGCGAGACCTGCTGCAAGACCAGCGGAGTGAGCGCAAGCATCTTCTTGCCTATCTTTACGAAAGGACGGCCAGTGGCTGACATCTCAACATCGCTGCCCGGAGGCCCAACGGCCTGCGAAGCCAGCGCGGAATTTGAGAGGCGCAGCGTGACTTCATGAACAATGTCCTGGCTGGAAGCGTCGGTTTGCAGCAGAGATGCATTGGGATCGCCAGTGCCAAAGGGATTCACGCCGTTGAAAGTGTTCTGCGCGCGGCCGTCCCAGAAGTTGCGATAGTTGAAGACCGCGTTGATCACCGGCGGAGCATTGCGAGGCGTGGATCGACGAACGTTGAGCGGAGCGCCGGAAGGATCGGTGATAGACCAGACGGGATCGGCGACAGACGTTTCATCTTCTGGACCGAGACCGAGGACAACGTCATTGAAATTGTTCCGCAGAACGCCTTGCGATCCGACGATGTTGTTGTTATCAGAAAGCACCGCGGAATTCGAGCGATTGATATCGGCCAGTTGATGCAGCGGAAAATCGCTGACGCTGAGCTGGTGGTTTGGGCCAAATCCGGGATGGAAAATGGTGGAGTCGGCAGACGGATTGCCATTGCTATCAACGCGATGGAGTCCAGGATCGGCCTGGTTCATGGTGCGGCTGTCAGCACCGGCGTTGAAATGGCAGGTGGCGCAAGCGGTGAAACCGTCGCTGAAGAAGGCCTTGCCCAACGCGATGGCAGCAGCTTTGTCGCGGACAAGGTCATTGAGCTCCGCGGCCGTTGGTCCCGGAACAGGTACGGTCTTGAGTGAACTAAGTTTCCGATTTCCGCCGCGGCCCGAAGTCTGATTGGCGGTTTGATTTGCA
>JBAVUZ010000138.1:0-3009 GCA_049697035.1 Candidatus Angelobacter sp.
ATCCTGACGAACCTGCGCAATAAGCAAGTCCTGTTTCTGGATGAAGTGCACCGCCTGCAGCCCGCGCTGGAAGAAATACTTTATTCGGCGCTCGAAGATTACAAGCTCGACATCATCATTGGCCAGGGCCCTTCAGCGCGCACGCACACCATTGACGTGAGTCCATTTACTTTTGTGGCTGCCACCACGCGGGCTGGGATGTTGTCGTCGCCGTTGCGCTCGCGCTTTGGCATTTTGTTGCGGCTGGAGTTCTATACCGATGAGGAGCTGAAATACATTGTGGAGCGCTCAGCGGAAATTCTTGGCGTGTCCATTGATCCCGAAGGCGCCGCTGAACTTGCCGGCCGCGCCCGGGGAACTCCACGCATCGCCAACCGTCTGCTGCGCCGCGTGCGCGACTTTGCCCAGGTGCGTGGGCAGGGTCGCATAGACAAAGCCACGGCACAGGCCGCGCTGGAAATGCTTGAGGTGGACAAGCACGGCTTTGACGAAGTGGATCGCCGCCTGCTCTTGACCATCATCCAGAAATATAACGGCGGCCCCGTAGGCTTGAGCACGCTGGCTGCCGCGCTGGCGGAAGAACAGGACGCACTGGAAGAAATCTACGAGCCGTTCCTGATCCAGATCGGATTTCTTGACCGCACTCCGCGTGGCCGCGTTGCTACACGCCTGGCCTACGATCATTTTGGCATCAAATACGGCCGCCAGCCGGATTTGTTTTGATCGACAAAAATCGAAAAACATCACCACTCATTAACACGGATAACACTGATCTGCAAAAGCAAAAGGCCGATGCGGAAGTGCCGACAAATCGGCGAGACAGTGCAAAAAAGAAGACCGATAAAGCTGGATGTGGCAGGCCGGAGCGGGTTAACCTTTCTTATCAATTCGAGTCTAAATTTCGGAACTTTCTAGGCAAATCCAGGTACACATTGACGTGGCAAATCGGCGACACTTTAAAGATCTTCATCTTAAAAGAGCTTCGTTTCTCGCCAGCGCTCTGGCAATAATTCTGCTGGCTGTGTCACCCCTCTATGCACAACGTAATGGTTCCACCCTGCCTGCGCCAAACCTGAAAGCTGAGATCAGCTCTCTCACCATTCCACGCCTGCCCTCCGCTCCCAAGCTTGACGACTTTGAAGGCATGGAGCCCGTTACCGATCTGGCGCGAAAGATGTTGAAGATCGATAAATTCACCCAGCAGGAGCCACGCGACGGCGAACCCTCGAGCGAGCCCACTGAAGCTTACCTGGGTTATACGCACAAGAGTTTTTATGCGGTGTACCTGTGCTTTGACAAGCACCCAAAGAAAATCCGCGCGCGCATGCTGCGGCGCGAGTTGATTGATGATGATGACCAGGTCGGCCTCTGGCTGGACACATTCCATGATCAGCGCCACGCCTACTATTTTTATTCCAACCCGTACGGCATTCAGCAGGACGGACTTTTTGCGGAAAGCGGCGGGCCAGACAATTCATTCGACACGCTCTGGCATACCACCGGCAAGCTCACCCGCAACGGCTACATGGTGATGATTGAGATTCCGTTCAAGTCGTTGCGCTTCCGGCAACAGCAGTCATCTCTGAGCTGGGGCGTGATCCTGATACGGGTGATCCCGCGCAACTCTGAGCATTCATTCTTTCCGCCCAACAGCAATCACATCCAGGGCATTTTGACCAAGGAAGGAACCATCGACGGCCTGCAGGAAATTTCACCCAGCCACAATATTCAGTTCATTCCTTATACGTCCATGGAGGCGTTCCGCGCGCTCGATGAGCGCGACCCCGCGGCTGACCGCTTTACCGGCAAGCACGTGGAACCCAAAGCGGGCCTGGATTCCAAAATTGTGATCAAAGACAGCCTGGTGCTGGATGCGACCATCAATCCTGACTTCGGCCAGATTGAATCCGATGATCCCCAGGTCACGGTGAACCAGCGCTTTGAAGTCTTTTTTCCGGAGAAGCGTCCGTTCTTCCAGGAAAATTCCAACTTCTTCCAAACACCGTTGAACCTGGTCTTCACGCGGCGCATTGTCGATCCCCTTTACGGCATACGCCTGACCGGCAAGGAAGGCCCGTGGGCCATCGGCGCCATGCTGGCCGATGATCGCTCCCCCGGCAGAAGCGTGATTGGCACTGACCCGCTTGCGGGAGAGAGCGCTTACTTTGGCGTGTTGCGCGTGAATCGCGAATTTGGAAAGAACAATAGCTTTGGCTTTATCTATACGGACCGCGAGCTGCACACCAATCCCAATTCGTTTTGCAGCGCCCTGCGCTGCGTGGTGGGCTTTAACCGCATTGGCGGCGTGGACACGCAGATCAGGATCAACAAGAACTGGCAGTTCAACGCTCAGGCCGTAACCAGTGAAACCAAATTCAATGATGGTTCGCATGAATCAGGCCCGGCTTACCACGCGATGATTGAGCGCAGTTCACGCGACTGGGAATACAACACGCTGTTTGAGGACATTTCCGCGGGCTTCGATTCCGAGACAGGCTTTGTCAATCGCACAGACGTGCGCCGCGTGGGAAGCCTTCTTGGCCGAACGTTTCATCCAGAAGGCAAGCTGTTGACGGCGCATGGTCCGCGTGTTTTTGAGCAGAGCCTCTGGGACCACAACGGCACGCGGCTGGGCCACCTGATTAATCCGTCATACGAGTGGGATTTCCCGCGCTTTAGTTCTTTTTCAATCTTCACCGTATGGGAACATGAGCAGTTGCGGCCGCAGGATTTTTCAACGCTGACGGCGAACCGCGATTACCACCACCTGGTGGGCGGCGCGCAGATTAACACGCAATTTTACAAGTGGCTCAACCTGGCCATGGAAATGGATTGGGGCACGGCGACAAACTTTGTTCCGCGCACAGGGCCGCCGGTGCTGGCCTACCAGAACACCGCGTTTATGCGGGCCACTGTCCGGCCCACAAAGGGGCTCACCATTGAAAACACTTACCTGATGACGCGGCTGCTGGACCAGAACACGAACCTGAATATCTTCAACAACCACAT
>JBAVUZ010000139.1:0-2566 GCA_049697035.1 Candidatus Angelobacter sp.
GCCAGGACGGTTTCAGCGCTATCGCCCACGCCGACCGAAAACCCAAACACAGCAGCCGGTGAAGTTCGCGCCGCTGCCTTTCAGGCGCCGCAGATTGATGCCACACGGTTCCCGGTGGTTCCTAGGACCCTTTACAAGTTTAACCAGAGGCAGTTCACCACCAGTTTCCATCCAGATCTGCCCACCCAGACCGTCTGGGGTTTCGATGACAACAGCGGCAGGGGGACACGCAGCCCGGGTTATACCTATCAGGCGTTTTACGGCAGGCCGCAAATCACCCGCAACATTAATTCGCTGCCAAATGTAACTCAAGTCAACAACACCGGTTTCGGAATGCCTTCGGTGTCCACGCACCTGCACAACGCGCACAATCCGTCAGAGAGTGACGGCAACCCCTGCGACTTTTATCCCGCCGGACATTTCTGCGATCAGTACTATCCCAACGTGCTGGCCGGGTTTAATTCCACCAACACGCCCAATGGCGACATCAACGAATCGCTGAGCACGCTGTGGTATCACGATCACCGCGTGGACTTCACCTCGCAGAACACCTACAAGGGGCTGTTCGGCTTCTATTGCCTGTTCAACCAGTTTGACACCGGCAGCGACCAAACCGGGTTCCGCCTGCCCAGCTTCCCGCAGCACGATATCCCACTGGCTTTCAACGACAAGGTGTTCGATCCCGTTACCGGCCAGTTGGTATTCGATCTCTTCAACCTCGACGGAATCCTGGGCGACAAGTTCCTGGTCAACGGCGTGATCCAGCCGTTCCTCAACGTGGAGCCGCGGCGGTATCGCTTCCGTCTGCTGGACGTCGGCCCATCGCGCTTCTATGAGTTCTTCCTGACCGGCAATGTGGGAGGAACGGGTTCGGCCACGACCAATCCCTACTTCCTGATTGGCACAGACGGCAATCTTCTTCCCCATCCCGTCCAGGTGCAAAGCGTCCGCATCGCCCCGGCTGAGCGCGTGGACGTGATTATCGACTTCAGCAAGTTCGCGGGCAAGACGCTGTACCTGGAGAACCGCCTGAACCAGCTCAGCGGCCAGGGACCTGCGGCCGTCGACAGCCAGCTTGCTCCCCAGAACAGCTCTACAACCGAGTGCAGCCTGGTGCTGAATGATCCCAATAATCAGGGCGCAATCAAGCCCGCCGGCGCCGGCAACCTGATCCTGCAGTTCAATGTGAGCGGTACAGCGGTGACCGACAACAGCGTGGATCCGGCGACGAATCCAACCTTCTACCAGTTGCCGTCCACCACAGCCACGCCGCGCATTGTACGCACCTTCAAGTTTGACCGCTTGAACGGGCAATGGTCCATCAACGGGCAGTTCATGGATTGCGGCTATGGAAATGGTGGAACGGGTGGCGAGTCGACGGAGACCTTCCGCTTCACCGTGCAGCAGAACAGCGTGGAGCACTGGCTCCTGACCAACCTCTCGGGCGATTGGACGCACCCCATCCACATCCATCTTGAGGAGCACCAGATCATGAACCGCAACCGTGTTGCGCCGACTGTGCCTGCGGACCTGGGGCGCAAGGACGTGACCCAGTTGCATCCCAATGAGCGCGTGGAGCTGTTCTTCCGCTTCCGTGATTGGCTGGGCAAGTACCCGATCCACTGCCACAACGTGGTGCATGAAGACCACGCCATGATGGCAATCTGGCATGTTCAGCCGCAGGGCGACAACATCGTGGTGCCATAACGAGACCATAAACCGGCGCCCCGCACAAGAACTGTGCGGGGCGCGGAAGGGAGATTCGATCATGTCTGATGTTTCACGAAGAAAGTTCCTGGGCTGGACGGCAGCCGCGCCTGTGGCGGCCATCGCTCTCGCCAAGGGTGTGGCTGCGGAGACCCCGAAAGTTTGGCCTGCGGTGACCGAGGAATCCGCGCGCCAGCGCCTCCAGCAACTGCATCTGCCCAACCTTCCCCTGATCTCGCATGAGGGCAAGCGGGTCTTGTTCTATGACGATCTGGTCAAGGGTAAGGTCGTTACCTTCAACTTCTTTTTCGCCAACTGTGACGAAATCTGCCCACTGGTGACGGCCAACATGGTCAAGGTGCAGAAGATGATGGGTAAGCAAGTGGGTCGGGACATCCACATGTATTCCTTTACTTTGAAACCTGAGGAAGACACGGTGGAGGTGATCAGGAAATATCGGCAGAAGTACGACATCGGGCCGGGGTGGAGTTTCTTCACCGCCAAGCCTGCCGACATGGAAAAGCTTCGCGTGGCAATCGGATTCACCTATCCGGATCCCGTCATCGATGCGGACAAAACGCAGCACATCGGCAACATTCGCTACGGTAATGAACCACTGATGTACTGGTCGGCTTGTCCGGGGATGGCCAAACCCGGGTGGGTGGCGGAAACGCTGGAATTGATGATTCACCCTGACGCAAGCCGGGTCCTGGTGCCCTGATGTTAGTTGTTCCGACAGATAGGGCCGTAGTGGTCAAACAGATTCTTCATTCCGGGGCGCACGAGGATGCGGCCCTAGGGAGGACAAAGTTGTGAAAAGCATATTGAAAGCAACATTTGTTTGCATTTTCGTCTTCGC
>JBAVUZ010000140.1:0-2279 GCA_049697035.1 Candidatus Angelobacter sp.
GCAGAGGTACTGGCTTGGAATCAACAGGTGAATCATCAGGGCACTCGCATTCAATGGAAGTTTGACCGCGCCAAGGCAAGAAAGAAATTCCGTTACGATCCAATAATCACGCGGTCAGAGAACTAGTAGATGGAGGGAAGCCCTCGCCGTCAACTAAGATCCTAAAAGGCTTATACGATTCAACTCCGGGGATACCCTTTAATCCTGCTTTCCGATCAGCGTCATCCATGTTCATTCAGCGGTAAGCTTTTGCCTTTCCGATGTCGACGGCGGCGAGCGATCAGTGTCATCTGCAAATTTTTGCGGCGGCGACGCTCACAACTTAAATCAGACACACACTTCACGTTATCAGGAAATAATATTCGACCCTGAAGATCAGTCATGCATCGGTGTTATTGTGTTGCCGGTCTGGGCGGTCTATGAGTTCCGGAACCGTAACAACCATCACGCCGCGCATCATCATCGAGGAATGTGTGCGCCTTGGCATCAAGAAGGACAAATTGCTCGCCATGGTTGGTTTGACCGATCACTGTATTGACAATCCATTCGACCACATTCCTGTGGAAAAAGTGTGTGCGCTTTGGGAAAGAGTTATGGGCTTGCCCATCGATCCTATGTTCGGAGTACATTTAGCGGAGAAGGTGCCGTTTGGGGCCTATCACGTACTTGACTATATGCTGGCGACAAGTTCCTCTCCCGGAGACGCTTTGGCGCGAAGCTGCCGATCATTCGGAGTCATGAATAATGCCTTTCAACTATCACTACGCTTATATCGGGACTTGGCTGCTCTTGAGCTTTACAGCCCTGACGATCCATATGGCATTCCACGCCCTTATGTTGAATATATCTTTACGAACTATCTTGTGCGTCTTCGGTTTGTCACCAGGATGAAATGCAACCCAGCCGAAGTTCACGTGACATTTGGAAAGCCGGCTTGTACACAGGCCTACGACCATGTGTTTATGGCTCCCGTCCGCTTCACCCAAACAGCCAACCGGATGATTTTCCCACGTCATCTCATGGAACTACCGCATCCATTTGCAGATCCTGAATTATGCGAGCTGCTTGAAAGTTCCGCACGCCAGAAATTGCGCCATTGGTCAAACGCAAAACAATCTTTGTCCGAAGTATATGAAGCATTAGCCCATCATCTTGAAAACGGCGACATTACTCTGACCTTTTTAGCGCAGCACCTCGGCAAAAGCCGACGCAGTCTGCAACGTGAGATTTTTGCAAGCGGCATAACCTACCGTGAATTGCTGGACCGTATCCGGCAAGAGCGTGCCCTTTTCCTTTTAGATCATCATGACCTCCCCATCGCCGAAATTGCCGCCAAACTGCATTATTCCGATGCAGTTACCTTCTGCCACGCATTTCAAAGGTGGCGAGGGCAATCACCGCTGCAATACAGAAAAAGGAAGGTGGCGGCATGAAAAAGAAGTTCAGCACGTGAACATGGCGATTTCTATCGATAGAGCCGCTGTGAGTTCGCAGTAAATTCAGCAGTCTGCAATCGATACGCCTCTGGTAGCCGCTCGGCTGCCTGCCGCTACTAACTGCAACTCAGTCCCGAATCGAAACCAATCTTTGGCGCAATGAATCAAGAATTTGGCGCGAGCGGTCAATTTTACGCTGGCGATCTGTAGTAACTTCCGCCTTCTACGTGGGTGGATTGAATCACAAGGAGTATCTATGTCTAAGATTGTCACATTACTGATTTTGTCATTTGGGCTATGCAGTGTGACTTTAATCCCGCATGCAGCATCTACCGTGAAATCAAGTTTTGACGTTTGTCCTGATGGCCAACCGTCACCGGAGGACCCGGGGGCCTGCGGTATAGCTGGTTTTGATTTGTCTACAGGGTGCTGCAATTTTACCGGCGAAGTCTGTCAAGATGGCGGATTTGCGCCCGAGGACCCAAAAACCTGCGATTCGGGTTTCTATGATAGGGACTCGCAGTGTTGCCTCATTCTTGGGGATTCTCCGATCTTGATCGATCTGACCGGCGACGGCTTTCATTTGACCAGCGCCGCTGACGGTGTGAATTTTGACATCAACGGAGACGGGACCAAGGAACATCTGTCGTGGACCGCGGCGACTGCGGACAACGCCTGGCTGGCCCTGGATCGAAACGGCAACGGCGTGATTGACGACGGCACGGAGTTGTTCGGGAATTTTAGCCGGCAACCGGCTTCGCGCCATCAAAACGGTTTCCTGGCCCTGGCTGAATATGACAAACCGGAAAACGGGGGAAACGGCGACGGGGTGATCGATGAACG
>JBAVUZ010000141.1:0-3633 GCA_049697035.1 Candidatus Angelobacter sp.
TCGCCGGTGAAATAGCTTTTGGCTTCGCCCCCGGAAGAAACGCCAGCGCCTGCCGGCTGCACGCCCCTTGGACGATGCAGCAGAAAGACGGCGTGCGCGTCCTGCTCAATCTGTCCGGACTGGCGCAGATCTTCCAGGCTGGGTTCGGCGGTAAAGTCGCGCCGCTCGGCGCGGCGCAACTGGCTCAGCGCTACCACCGGCACCTGCGTGGCCTTGGCCAGTTCGCACAGCGATTCGCTTACGGCGGTCACCCGGTCGAAATCGGTCTTGCCCGGAGCGCGGACACGCTGCAGGTAGTCGACAAAAATAATCTGCGCGCCCTGGCTGATGAACATGCGCGCCAGCGCGCCAATCTCGCGGATGGTGATGCGCCCGCTGTCTTCCACCAGCAGCGGCCACGCGCTGATGCCGGCCACGGCCTGCGTGAGGTCATGCATCTCCGTGGCGTTGAGGTTGCGCGGATCGCGCAGGTCAAAGAGGTCAATGCCGGTTTCCATGGCGGCCAGCCGCTGTACGATCTGCTGGCCGGTCATCTCCACGCTGAACAGCCCGCACTTTACGCCCGCCAAACAGTTGGCGCGGATGGCCTGGCAGGCAAACGCCGTCTTGCCGTTGGCCGGGCGCGCGCCCACAACGTAAAACTCTCCGTTGCGGAAGCCGGTGGTGATTTCGTCCAGCGCCGGGATCCCCGTGGTAAAGCCGACGCACCGCTCCGGCATGCTGCGCACAAGATGCACCTGCTCCAGCGACTGCCGCGCCAGCTCCGGCAGCTCCGGCGTGCGCGAGCCGCGGCCTTTGTGAAAAATATCGATGATGCGCTGCTGCACCTCGGCCAGCACCATCTCCGGCTTGCTTCCGGTTCGAACCTCCGACTGCGCTGCTTCGCACATATGCAGCAGCAGGCGCGACTGCGCTTTCTCGCGGATAATCCGCGCGTAACTCTGGATATTGCGCACGCGCGGCAGCCCGTCCGTGAGAGTCGTGATATACGCAACTCCGCCGCACATTCTCACGTTGTCTGGACCGAGATGCTCGATCACCGTCACATAGTCCACGCGCCCGCCGCGCTCCAGCAGCTCCGCCATGGCGCGGTAGATGCGGCGATGCGTGTCCAGCGAAAAATCCTCTTCACAGACCACGGCCGCGGCCTGGTTGAAACATTGATTGTCAAGCAGAATGGCGCCCAGCACGGCGACCTCTGCGGCAGGATTGCAGGGAAGGGTGTCTGATTTTTTCATGGGTGTGAGTGGTGCGATTTTTTGATGGTGCAAGTGTTGCGGGTATTACGGTACTGCGGGTGTTTCGATGTTCTTGCTCGATGCTGAATGCTTCCGGTGTTCAACGATGCTATTTAAATCTGTCATCCTGAGCGGCACCTCGCGACGAAAGGAGCGAGGTAAAGTCGAAGGACCCCGGTGCAGCCGATTGTGACCATGCCGCATCAGGGAGTTCTACCGAGACATGCTGTGCTAACATCTTTTGCCGTGCGCGACGGTTTCCATTACCAGTTCTGGGTTTACATCCTGACCAGCCGCACCGGCACGCTTTACATCGGCATCACGGGATATTTCGACCGCCGCATTCTGCAGCACAAGATGGATTCCATCGAGGGATTCACCAAGAAATACAAAGTACATCGCCTGGTCTATTACGAGACGTACGATCACGTTGAGACAGCGATTCGTCGCGAGAAACAGCTAAAGGGCTGGCGGCGGCAAAAGAAGATTTCGCTGATCGAAAAGATGAATCCTCGCTGGCAGGACATGGCCGAAAACTGGGGTCGCGAAATGCGGTTCCGGGGACAGAGTATCGGTAGAACTCCCTGATTCGGCATGGTTACAACCAACACCTTCGGGGTCCTTCGACTCGCGCGCGCATGCACGCGCGCATCGCTCAGGATGACAAGGGTTGATGGTGTTGCGCGTGGATGAAGCAACCAGAGGGTTGCAATGATCGTTGATCTGTTCTCATCTGCGGCGGATTTCTGGCGTGGTGCGATTCGTACGTGTGTGAATGCCGCCAGTGTTCAACGATGCTATTTACCTCTGTCATCCTGAGCGGCACCTCGCGACGACAGGAGCGAGGTAGAGTCGAAGGACCCCGGTGCAGCATCCTCTGCATTGCTGCATCAAGGCGTTCTCCCCAAAATGTCTCGGTAGAACTCCCTGACGCAGCATGGTTACAACCGGCACCTTCGGGGTCCTTCGACTCCCCCTCGGGTCGCTTCGCTCCCCTCGGAGTTCGCTCAGGATGACAGGGTTAGAAAGTGTTGCGTGTGGATGAAGCAACAGAGGGTTTCAAATCTGCGCTTATCTGCGAACATCTGCGGCGGACGCGTTAGCGCGTTTCTTCTGCTTTGCTTCAATAAACGCCGCGCCATCCTGCGACTGCGTTTCTTCCGTGGAAGAATCGCGCCACGCGGCTGTGCGCCGGTACCAGCCTTCACCAAAGAACTTCACCGGACCCATGGCGAACTGTCCGCTGCCTTTTGCGCTGCGGGTGTAATCCAGCCAGAGCTGGCCCAACTCATCGGCGATTTCTGTGAGAGCTTTTCCAGGCATGGAACGCTGTTCGGTTTGCAGCGCGGCATCAAAGGCGTTCATCGCGTCATTCGGTCGCGTCCATCTGGGAGAAGCCAGTCCCAGATCAACACACTTCCAGTGCGCGACCTCTATTGATTTATCCGCCCCGGTATCTTCTCTTTTCTTCTCTTCTCTTTTATGCCATGCGTTTGCCATCAACTCATTGGCAGGCGGCACGTTAGGCGATGGTAAATCCTGATTTGCCACGATTTTGCTACAACTTTTGCCATCCGGTTTGCCATCGGGTTTGCTATCTGATGCCCATCGGGCCGCGCTGCCTTTCTTCCCCGCCTCTGAGCGCTTGCGGCTTAGCTCATCGGCAAACGTTGTGCGGTCGGCGCATTCTTCCATCAGGGTTTCATTGCTGAGCCAGTTGCCACACTCGCTCACGGTAAACATGGCCAGCACCGGCGCGGCCACAGCGGAAAACTCTTCCGGCGATTGCGCATACTTCCACAACACGGCTGGGAGATTGGGCAGGCGACCTCCCTGTTGCCAGGCTGCGTCCAGCAGGTTGCGGTATGCGCCTTGCGCGGCCAGCGGCATTTGCAAGACGCGCGGAGAGTTGCGCCAGCGCGTGACGTGCCAGCGCATCCAAGGGCGGCCTTTTTCAACCATGTTTCACGCTTCCATTCTTCACCCCATTAAGTTCAGGATCGCGCCAGACAGAGCGTTGCGCTGGAGTTGCCGGCGCTGGGATTTCCGGAAAGAGCGAGAGAGTCTGCGCGGGTTGCGATGGCGGCAGAGAAGTACTCGGCGGCTCGACTCGGCCAGATTTCTTGCGCGACGGAGCAGGCTCAGGCGTCGGCGTTCTGGGCGTCAGGTCCACGGGCGACGACTCAAGCCGATACCAGGAATGCCGCACGCCATTGCGAGTCTCCGCGCGATTCACGATCTTGTAGCCTCGTTTGCGCAGCTCGTGAATGCAGGCGTTGTACTGCGCCGCGCAGAACATGATGTCTGCCAGCGGAACTTCTGCGCCTTCAGCCGCGATGAGCAGATCAAGAATGTGCTGCCGCTGGGTTTTAAAGTTGGAGGACGCAGCTTCTAG
>JBAVUZ010000142.1:0-2084 GCA_049697035.1 Candidatus Angelobacter sp.
CTGCTGCACAGCGCCATTTCTTACATAGTGATCGGCATCGGCACGCTGCTTTTGCTGGAAGGGCTGGCGCGCGTCACCGGACATCGCTGGGCGCGCACTATCATGACCGGCATTTACTCGGCCTTTGTGCTGGCCCTTATGTGGGTTCTCCCGCTCTTTCCCGCGCATCCCAAGCTTGGCCCCGTCTATCAGGACATCACGCACATGGTGCCGCTGCCATTTCCGCTCCTGCTGATCGTTCCCGCGTTCTTTCTCGATCTGCTTTTGCCGCTGTTCAAAGACGCTCCCAAATGGCAATACGCCATCTTTGGCGGCGTGGCTTTTCTGGCGATTCTCATTGCCGCGGAATGGCCCTTTGCGACGTTTTTAATGTCATCCATGGCGCGGAACCGGTTCTTTTCCACCACCGATTTTCCATACTTCGCGCTGCCAACGTCGCCTACGGTGAACCACGTTTTTGTGCCCTGGGAGCGAACTCCGGCAGAGTTCTGGCGCAACATGGGCCTGGGATTTCTGTTTTCCGTGGCCAGCATGTGGGTTGGCATTTACTGGGGCAACTGGCTTAAAAAGGTGAGGCGGTAGGGAAAGATCGGGCGAGCTGAATTGCCAAAATCGCCGAGATTGACAAAAAATCCAGAATGAAAAGCTCGGACCGGATGATTTTTCAATTTGATTGATGGCAATGATGGCAATGTTACGGTCGATTTCAGGAGTCTATGAAGAGATTCATTCAATTCATTTTTATTTTGCTTTTGCCGCTGGCCGGCACCGCACACGTCAACAGCCCTGATGTCTATTTTGACGGCTATGCCGGGCCGTACCACTTGCTGGTTACATTGCGGCCGCCCGCAGTAGTGCCGGGAATAGCGCAGGTGCAGATTCGCACCGTGTCAAACGATGTAAGCGCAATAAAAATCCTGCCGCTGCGGATGATCGGTGTGGGCGCAAAGATGGCGCCGTTGCCTGATCCAGCAAAGCGCTCGAAAGATGATCCCCAGCTATTTACCGGCAGCCTGTGGATCATGGTGCGCGGCTCCTGGAAGGTACAGATCGAGGTCACGGGACAAAAAGGCGTCGCCCAGCTCGACGTGCCTCTGCCCGCCGTCTCTACCAGTTCACAACCAATGCAGACAGGTTTGGGAATCCTGCTGGCGTTTCTGGGATTGGCATTGGCGGCCGGCTTTATTGGCATCATCTTTGCGGCCACGCGCGATGCAGAATTAAAAGGCGGAGAAATGCCTGCGCCCGCGCAGGCTCGCCGTGGACGCATCGGCCTGGCCGTGGCCACGGCAATCGTGCTGGCGGCATTCATCCTGGGCAATCTGTGGTGGGGAAGTGAAGCCAGCGCCAATGATCGCCTCAATTATCGGGTGCCTAATATGACGCCTTCGCTGACGGCAGGCAGTGTGCTGCGTCTGCATCTTGATAATCCCAATGAAGCTGAGCCAACGCGCTTTCGCACGGAGCAGCCTGATCGCATCCTTCTGGATGACCTCATTCCTGACCACGGCCATCTTATGCATCTTTTCATTGTGCGCATGCCGGACATGAAGGCCTTCTGGCACCTGCATCCTGACCAGACACAACCCGGCGATTTCGCCGTGAAGCTGCCGATCATGCCGGAAGGGCAATACAAGCTTTATGCCGATATCGTTCATCACACCGGCTTTCCGGAAACGCAGGTTGCCACCGTGAATCTGCCGGCCATTACCGGTGAGGCACTGAGTGGCGACAATGCCGGCTCCGTTGACCTGGCTCCCGCTGATAAAGTTGCGCAGCTTTCCAGCGGCTATCGTATGGTGTGGGTGCGCGATATTCCTCCAGGCCTGAACGGCGACAGACGCGAGGTTCCGAAGCTCAAAGCCGGCCAGCCTTACTGGTTCCGCTTTCGCGTGGAAGATAAAGACGGCAAGCCCGCCACTGATCTTGAGCCTTACATGGGCATGGCCGCGCACGCAGTCTTTCTGAGCACAGACGGCAATGTTTTCGCCCACGTCCATCCCGCAGGTTCAGTTTCCATGGCTGCAGTGAATCTTGCCGAAGGCCGCAGCACAAAAGAAGATATGGCTACTATGGAGCATGCT
>JBAVUZ010000143.1:0-6831 GCA_049697035.1 Candidatus Angelobacter sp.
CCGAGTCCGTTGGGCGGCTTAAAGTCAATGGAGAGGTTCGCTGGACCAAGATTTCCGCCGTGGTCCGGAAACGTAATCAGCCCTTTGACGCCGACGCGATCCACCGAAGCTTGAATCGGTCCCAGCGTGAGGCCAAGGGCGGCCGAAATTTCAATGGGAAGCCCGCTGCTGCTTGCGCCCGCGACCAGATACAGCGTAGGCAGTGTGATCGGCCCCAATGTCAGATGAAGTGGAAGGTCGATTTCCAGTTGTGCTCCGCCGGTGATGTGAATGCCCGTATCGGGCGCCCAGCTGATGCCGAGATCGAACCCAGCTTCAACATGGACTCCGGAAAGCACCGTGGCCAGAAAGCCATCGGCATTCGACATGTCGATGACCACTTTCCCGCCCTTGATCGCGATTTGCACCGTGGGTTCGGCAGTGGCAGTGCCAGAACCGGAGTCCCAGGTGATCTTGACGCCCATACCGAAGCTGAAAGAATCGGTCTGGAGGCGGCTTCCGCCCGTCTGGCCAAGAATGATGATGGGATGGGAAGCATCCGCGCCCTGGGCAAGAAGGTCGCTTTCCAATTGTGCGGTGAGAGCCGCCGATGGATGAAAAGTCACGCTGGCTGGAGGATCAATCTTGGCGGCAAGCCCGCCCGTCAACGTTCCTGTGGCGGAAATGTGCACCGACCACACACCGCCCAGAGGCAATGTGAAATCAAAGCCGCCCGGCAGAGTTGTCTTAAGCGTGGCCGTGATGCCGGGAGGAGTGGTCTGGATTGACAAAAGGGAAGAATCCAACGCCGGTGGCAGACCTGGGGCGATGGTGGCTGAGGAAACACCAAGCAGCTGCAAGGACGTACGCAGGCGCGGTATCAAAAGCGTCCCATCAAAACCAGGTGCGCCCCATTGATAAAGATTCTTCAGCAACCGGTCCGGTTTAGTGAACAGGTCACCCAGGCGTGATAGCTGCAGCTTGCGGGTGGTAAAAGGAGGATGCGCCGGGTCGCCTGAAACCCCGGGATTGGGAATGTAGTCGAGAAAACCCAGCAGGTTTCCGACACCGACTACGCCGGGCTGTAAGTTCTCCAAATAGGAAATGAGGAGATAGCTGAGTAGATTCGACGGCAAGTTCTGGGCAAATGTGTCGACCTCCGCGGCACTCAGCCCGGGCAAGCCTCCGGAAATGTTGTGCAACTCAGTTCCAATCTGCTCAAGGGCTGTAATGATCGCGCCGATCTCGCTGATGAGTTGCACGCCGGCGCTGAGTATCCCCGATTCATTGTCACTGTCAATCGCGGTGGCAAGTTGGGTAAGGGTGGCGGGCAGAGCGCCGGCTGCGGCTCCTCCAGCGTTGAGAGCATTCACAAAGCTGGGCTGGAGTAGCTGCGGCGGAAATTGCAGGCCTAGCTCAGCAAAAAGGGCGATGACCTGACCGGACGCGAGCCTGTCCTTAAGCGGTTGGAGCGCAAGACCGACGTGCCGCGCAACCGTTTCGAGAGTGCCTGCTTGTCCCGGCATGCTATTCCACTCGCATATCTCGCAGCGCGTCAAGCGCCTGCGGATAATTCAGCCCGACGAGAGGAAGCAGCGGCGGGCCATATTGTTGTAAATCGGCCGATAATTGCGGGCTGCCGTACCTGGTAAAAATCTGTTGAATGCTGGTCAGGCATTCGGTAAGAGGCTTCCCATTGATTTCAGAGGGAAGCCTATGGTCCGAAGAATGCAATGCCTGCACTGCGTTCTGCACGATCACGGGGCCGCCGTTGCGATGCCAGACCGTAGCCACGCGCCGGTTCTTGTTTACCAGCTGAATGATTTCCCGTTCGTGTTGCCGGATAACTTCAGCGTAGCGGGGGCCGGGTGGCGTAGCCAGCATTTCCTGCTGGGCTCTTTCCAGATCCTTCTGGTATTGGGCAAGGTTCAAGGGCTGGTTTTGCGCGTGGGCCGAGGTGTTTACTCCAGTGACGAGGGGAACCACCTGCTTCTGTTGCGCCTGACTCGCCGTGAGAACAGTGACGCCCAGAGCGGTGGTGACTACATCAATCCCAATGGCAACCGCGGTTCCGTCACAATGAAGGGCGTTGAACATCCCGACAATGCGGTGTTGGTCGTCGAACACAGCCGCGCCCGAGTCTCCAATGCAAGCGAAAGCGCTAAAGGAGACATTCCCCGCGCAATTACCTGACTCAACGCAGTCTTGCCAGACTGGAATAGCGGGATCGGGATCAATGTCAATTACGCCGTCGGCAAACGTCGCAGCGCCCAAGTGAACGGTTCCTCCGATCGCGTGCACCGTCCCTTTGGTGAGGCCGGTCCGGTACCCTCGCTTGTGTACGGTGATGCCAACGTCGCTTGCTGAGTTCAAGACGCGCGGGGCCACTACTGGACCCATCTCCTTGATGTCGCGAAAGTACTCAAGGTCTTTTTCCAGCGCGACCATGGCGGAATCAACCTCGGCGCCGCTGCCATCCACGCCGACACCATATCGGACCTTTCCGATAATGTCATAGCAGCTTGAGCAGCATTTGGAACAATCGCACGTGGTAGGTTGTCCGATTTTGACGTCCCGCAGGAGTGTTCCTGTGGGAGTTCCGTCATCGCTGACGACATGCATACAAGTCACGCCCACCACGGCTCCGGCTGCAATGCCAGTTACTGATCCATCCGTCTGCGCGATAAAACCTAGGGTGCCTCTGTGTTCACTGCCGTTCGGTGCATCAAGAATTATCAGTACGCCACCAAGCACGGGACGCTCCTTGGCGGTATCGTCAACAGTGCTCACGGCCAGGATTCGCGGTTTCCACTCGAGGATATCCGTCGGGATACCCTCAATCTCGGCGGGAATGCGCTCAGACGCAGGGACTTCAGAGAGGGGACGTTTCTTTTCCACCTTAATAACGATGGAGATGACACCGGTATTTTTGCCGCCACTAAATTTGTGTCCGATGGCAACTGCGCGAACTCCCGGAATTCGAAACAGCTTATCCTGAGCCGTCTTCTTTATCCGCCACAGCTCTTCATCACTTACCATGTTCCTCCGCCGGGAATAACGCGCCACTTTAGAGGGATGCGTCAACGCGCGACCCATCTTAGTGGCGCCGGTATAGGCTCGTGTCCAAAGAGAACGCGACGTTTAGCCGCTCATTCAGCGGGCAGGCAAGCTGAAATATCCGTGAAAGTCGCGCTTCGATTCTTGCTTACGAAGCACCGGAGCTGGTTGGGAGTTTCGGGCAAAACAATACTCCAAATTACCTGAATGTCAACCTCGTTATTAAAGTGAAGGTCGATCCCGAATCGTTACGACCAAAACAAAGAAAATTCAAGAAGTTCGAGCTGCGCTATCTGGCATCGCCACGTCGCATTTATGGAGCTGCTTCAAGCAGGTTTGTGGGCTCGGTTCTTACCCAATTCAGAACTTCACCATAGGACTTGGAAGTGATATCGGCCGCCAGAGCGGAAATCACCTTCAAATCGGCCACCAGTCCCTGGCTTCCATAGCGCGTCAGCACACGGCTCATGGCGGCAATACGTTCCGGCAGCGGTGCGCCCTGGACAAACTGTTCCAGCGGCTTCTCAGGCGAGCGAATTCCTTCCACCAGGCCTCGAAAAAGATCGGCCGCAGACACTCGTCGCCAAACTGCCGCAATGCGTTTCCGGGTACGGATCAGTCCCTGAATTTCCGGGACGTGCCGCCCGATAAGCTCGCTTACGCGCTGTCCCAGCGGGGTGGCCAGCATTTCGTCACGCGCGCGACCCAGCAATTGCAATTCTTCGTCAGTGGGCTGGAAGCCCTCTATGGCAGGATGCGCATTCTCAATCGCGGCAAACGCGTGAGGCGCTGGGACCGCCGCGGTGCTGGCACCCAAAGCTGCCGCGTTTTGCGCTGTAATGATTTCCAGGTCCCATGACGCCTGAAACTCGCTCAGAATTCGATCAATACGCGCTACCACCCCATAGGAAGGAGCACTACCTATGCCCACAACGCCGGCAAAGAGCAAACCCACGAGGTTGCCGCTCATATCAAGCACTGCGGAACCTGAATCGCCTGGTTGTCCGAACAAATTAAGGGAATTGGCATCCACCCGGAGGGCATGGGTATAAGGGCGGGATTGTCCCAGTGCATCGTCACGCTCCCGGCAAATGCTGTTGCTGTCCATAGAGACAGGACCAACTGTACCGAACTTGACAGAGCCTGTCTTGGCCCCACGAACCTGGACTTGTTGACCACTCAAAGCATCGATCTGTGCAGTATTCAGGACACCGTGGATCGCTCCTATCTCCCGTATGTTCGGCGAAACGTCGACGCATTTATCGATTTGAATCAGTCCTGCATCGGGATCAACCTTTGCGTCCACCACAGTGCCCACTACGGTGGCCCAGCATTTAGAGCAACAGGAGCAGTCGTTTGAGTCATCGGGCTGGCCATGCCGCAATCCGGCGGAGATGGCGATGCTCGGATCGCCACACCCGGCTGCAACATGTCCGTTGGTGAGGATCATGTTCTTCCCCGTCCGGCGGGCGCGTGCGATGCAGCCAAGCGTACCCTTATTGTCATGAATAATCGTGGTGTGGGGGTTGGGCTGCTCTCTGGTGGTGTATTCAAGCTGGCTGCCGCCAACCAAAGGACGGTAGCGGCCAGTATCATCAAAGCATTCCGCGATAGGTATTTCCTCCACATCAGTGGGAAATCCTTCGATTTCGCTGGGAATAACCTGGTCTGGCGTCAGGTCGTTCAAAGGGACTTTTTTGTGAACGTAAACAGCAATGGCCAATTCATTCGTTCGCTTGCCAGCGATGAACTTGCTGCCCACGCCCACGCCATGCACTCCTGCAAATGAGAGGAGCCGATCGCGCACACGTTGCTTAACTTCTATAGCTCGCGATACTGCTTCCGTATCCGATACACGCATCTCTTATTCCCCAAGAATGGTTGTCAGCGAATCCATGGCTGCCTGATAAGTGAAGTCAGGCGTTGGAAAGTTACAACAATAAAGAAGAAAACCTGTAAAAAAAGAAAAAAACGGCCACGATGCTCAAATTAGCTTAACTGCGCATAAAACGGATAAGGATCTGCCTTGAATAGCGGGCTTGACATGTCAATCGCAGATGGGCGCATGTAATGCTACTTTCACCTTTCGTGAATCTTACTTGACGAGAAAGCGCGTTTGCGCGGCTGGTCCTTTTCGGCCATTCGGGAATCATTGGTGGATAAATCACTTTCGATGCGCATTCAGAGCATCGAGCGCCCGTTTTAATTGCTCGAGCGTCTGCCCGGCCTCACCGAGTTTGCCTTCCGCGGTCAAACGTTGGTAGTCAGCAAGATCTTTGGCCGCTTCAGCGATCATTGCATTGAGGTCGTTCGAGGAGGGCTGACCGGCCGAGGCTGCCGCACCTTTTGCCGGCTGCGAGGATTCTGCGCTTGTGCTCGGCGTTGCGCCACCAAAGAGGGAAGCCATGGCTGATTCAAATGTTGGCCCGTAAGCCAGCCGGTCTTGCAGCGCCAGCACAACCAGACGCAATTCGGGCATAGGACTTCGCTCGGCCTGTAGATAGATCGGCTCCGCATACAACAGGGCGCGCCCGCACGGGATCACCAGCAGGGCTCCACGCCGCACATGCGAGCCTTGCTGGTTCCAGAGCGTCAGTTGACCGGAAAGCTGCGCGTTCTGATCGATCCGCGCCTCGATCTGGAGTGGTCCATCAACCAACTTCGTTTTAGGAAAGTTGTAAGCGACAGATGTGCCGTAATACGCGCCGTCGCTGCGTCCCGCGATCCAGCCAATCAGGTTGTTCCGGTTGGCTGGCGTGAACGGCAGGACCTCCACAAACTCCAGGGCGTTCTCGTCCGGCAACTTCATCAGCACAAAATTTGGCTCCATCATACGGGCCGCTTGCTCACCACGCTCGTTTGATGCGACCTCGCTTGCCACGCTCCACAGGTCTTCGCGGTTGTAGAACATCTGCGGGTCCGTCATGTGATACAGACCGTATACTTCCGCCTGCAGCGTAAGCAACAACTCCGGGTAGCGCACATGTTTGCGCAGTCCGGGCGGCATGGCGGCCGCATCCTTGAAAAGGGACGGGAAAATGCGCCGGTAGCCTGCGAGGATCGGGTCTTCCGTATCGAAGACATAAAATGTTGTCGTGCCATCGTAGGCGTCGATGACCACCTTGGCGCTGTTGCGAATGTAATTAATGTCGTCGCTATCGAGGCGGTAGTGACTTGAGTAGGGATAGCCGTCCGAGGTGGTAAACGCATCCATAATCCAGTACAAGCGGCCATCTTCGCCAATCACGATATATGGGTCCTGGTCATAAGTTAAAAACGGCGCCAGGGTTTGCACCCGATCGCGCACATTACGCCGCATCAACAAACGGCTCTCACTGTTGATGTCATCGCTAAACGGGAGCTTTCCCAGATCCCCGCGGTCGATGGCAATGAGGATGCGGCGCAGAAATCCATTCAGGACAATGCCACTGTTGGCTTCGTACGATGTAAAGCTGTTGGTCTGGCCCTGGGGATAGTTGAATTCCTTCTGGCGCGTCTTAACGTACACATCGGTGTTGGTCAGTTCGCCGAAATAAATCTCTGGACGCGTCACTTTGAGCCCAGGCACGGAGCTTTCGATAGGCATGTTGCTGAGATACAGGTTTGGCAGGCCCTCGGGAGTGAATCCATTGACTGAATTCATGGTAATGCCGTACCCGTGCGTGTATATCAGCTTTTCGTTGATCCAGTTGCGGCTGCTCTCCGGGAGCTTGTCAACATTCAACTCGCGGGTAGCGAGCATTACCTCACGTAAATTACCGTCAATTTCATAGCGGTCGATATCGACATCGGGAA
>JBAVUZ010000144.1:0-2639 GCA_049697035.1 Candidatus Angelobacter sp.
AGGCGCTGCAACGCCGAAGGCCGAAAAGAAGCCAGCAACAAATCCGCAGTCGCCAGCAAATCGTCCAGCTTTGCGCGCCCATCAGGAGACTTAAGATCGAGCCGTAACACGGTCTGTCCCTGGCACAGCGACTCATACCAATCCGGCGCAGCAGTTCTGGTAGCGTCTCCGCTTGGCGGCTCTACTTTGGTGACGTTTGCGCCAAGCTTGGCCAGGCGCGCCGCCGCCACCGGCCCAGGAGCATTTAGCGCAAGGCTTACGATCTTTACTCCCTGCAACAGCGTTGAGTCGGAATTCATGGGTGCCTATTATAGGCAATCTGGTTCGTGGCAACGCAATTTCAAATACGCTGCGCCCAGACCAACCGATATGCTATGTGCCGCGTGATAAAATTCGCTGCGTTTCCTGGAGAACCTGAATGAGCATGCGTAAGCAATCTTTGTTGATATGCTTCTTGACCCTTGTCGCCTGTATTTGCGCCGGCGCAACTGAGCGCCAGAACAATGCCGACTACCATGCACGCCGCACGGCGCTGGCCAAACAGATGGAAGGCGGCACGCTCGTCCTATTTGCTCCCACTGAAGCTGAAGGCCCCAATAATCTCTACGGCTTCCGCCAGGATGATAATTTCTTTTACCTTACCGGCTGGCTGGAACCCGGTGCGGCGCTACTCATCAACTCTAATCCTTACGTAGAGATTCTCTTTCTGGCCGAGCACAACGTAACGCAGGAAAAATGGACTGGTCCCAAACTCGGCCCGGAAAATCCGCAGGCACCGCAGCAGACCGGCTTTGACAAAGTCGAAAGCCTGGACAAGATGCATGACGAGTTGCTTAAGCTTCTGCCTCAGCCCCGCGCCACTGTCTATTCCGATCTCGGCGCCAATGGCCTGACCACGGCCTCAACCGGCCCGCTGGAATGGCTGCGTCGCGGCAACTCATTTCCCAATTACGTGTCGTTCAAAGATGCCAAGCCGCTGATTGCGCGTCTGCGCACGGTAAAAGATGCCGGTGAGCTGAAGATGATCTCTCGCGCCTCAGACGCGTCAGTTGCCGCGCATCTTGCGGCATTGAAGGCCATCCATCCCGGCGTGAATGAGCGTGAGATTTCCGCGCTGATGCAGTATGAGTTCGGCAAACGCGGCTGTGAACGGCCTGCTTACGCGCCCATTGTGGGCTCCGGTTTCTATTCCACCGTGCTGCACTACTCCGCCGATGATCGGACCATGCAAGATGGCGATCTTGTAGTGATGGACGTGGGCGGCGAATACTCAATGTATGCCACCGATATCACACGAACCGCGCCCGTTAATGGCAAGTTCACTGCGCGCCAGCGTGAGATTTACAACATTGTGCTGGCATCACAGGAAGCGGCGATGCAGGCGTTCCAGGCAGGGAAGTCCAAAATCCCCACCAGTCGCACTGATCCCGATTCGCTTTACAAAGTCGCCTTTGATTACATCAACACACACGGCAAAGACCTTCACGGAGAGCCGCTGGGAAAATATTTTATTCACGGCCTAGGACATCACGTCGGCTTGAATGTGCATGATGCGAACGATCCCACTATGCCGATCGACAAGGGCATGGTCTTTACCCTGGAGCCGGGCATTTACATCCCGGAAGAGAAGCTCGGTGTCCGCATTGAAGATATATTTGCCGTTGGACAGGACGGCAAATTGATCATGCTGAGCCATGGGCTGCCGCGTACAGCCGACGAGGTGGAAGCAGCAATGAAGAAATAAGGTTCAACACGGCTGCGAGCCGCTACTTGATCGCCACTGCTAGTGTGTCGTGGTGCTCGCGAATGAATCGCCGTAGATACGGCCCGATCTGGCTGGGAGCGTCAAATCCGGCGGCTTTCGCGGCGGCTTCCTGATCTTTGGGTGTAGTATCAGCGCTTTCCGCGTAGTGCTTCAGGTCGCGGAACACGCCAATGGTGAAGATGTCCCATGCTGCTCCTTGATCGCGCACAAAGATAAAATTTTCCGGCTGCTTTAAGGCTTTCGAATATGCATTTTCCATCTCACGCTCTTTGTAAAGGTCGGCAAACTTGCCCGGAAGCGCAACAAACATCTCAACGTGAAAGAACGCCCCGTCGGCAAAGGCCTTGCGCAGGTCGGCCAGAGGCGGTCCGTAGGCAAACAAGTCTTCCTGCCACGCGATCTGGTTCTTAAATCTTTCGTCGAGCTTTGCTGCTTGCTGGCGCTTGGCAATGCGCTCTGGTTGGTAATACTCGGCGTAGCTGCCAACAGGGAAGATCACCATCAGGTCCCAGTGGTCTCCCTGGCTGTGGCGCATCCAAAGCGGCGCTTCGTCTCCGGCCTGTTTCAGCTCAGCGGCACGTGCCTTGTAGAGATCGATGAGATCCAGCAGTCTGCCCGGCGCAGCCTGCACCAGCGTGACTTTGTAGAGATAAGGATTGTCGGCAGCGCGTGCTGGCGCGGCCAAGCACAGCAGCATGCTGCAGCACAACAGAAACAACAAGACGTGCACATATCGGTAGCGCATGAGGATCTGGCTCACTTTCAGTCGAATTTGTCGATGGGATTATAGTTCCCAGTAGCGGCATCCGCTGCTATTTCTCCGTGCCTCCGTGTTCTCCCATGAATAATGTCTACTCAAAAATTGTTTTGGCTG
>JBAVUZ010000145.1:0-3383 GCA_049697035.1 Candidatus Angelobacter sp.
CGTCCTCTGCTGTTTCCGCCCGCATCCCAGCCGGAAGTAGCTGCTCCCGCTGAAACCCCCGCCAGACATCGCTCGATGCCTGCTCTTCCACTGGAAAGCGCTATTGTGGTTCCACCTTCGCCCGAAGTCACAGCGCGCAAGCCCGACGCTCTTCAGCTTCCCGCGCAAGCGCCTCCACAGGTGGCCGCGCCCGCGCCAGAAGCCGCCGCAAATCACGCGCTGCAATCCATTCCTTTGCCCATGGCTGCGCCGCAGGTTGCGCCGCCTGCTCCCACAGCGGCCAGCCGCAATCTTGGCGCTCTTGGATTGCCCGCGCAGCAAGCAGTTGCCGTGCCCCCGGCTCCGCCCGTAGCAAATGGAAACATCGCGCGGGAAAAAGCGCTGGGCCAGCTATTGGTGCTCAATGCGCAACCAGTGGCGCCCAGCAGCCCGTTGATTGTTCCTGAAGACAATCGCCACGGAGAGTTCGCCGCCAGCCCCGCAGGGCATTCCGGCGCAACCGCCCGCCCGGAAATCGCGCAGCATAATTCTGGCAATAGCGGCTCTCCGGCCAATATCTATGTCTCTGCTCCACCGACGAGAGTCGCAAGCAATACTGTGATCGCATCCTCCGGGTCCCCTACGACTGCAAGACCGCTAACACCCGACAAAGCGGAACCGCCGCATGACAGCGTTGACACACGTGTCTTCGGTACGCGCAGGCATTATTCCATGCGGCTCAGCATGCCGAACCTCACTTCATCCACGGGAAGCTGGAGCATTCGATTTGCCGAATTGAACGCCACGCATGGCGGAGCTGATTTAAGCGCGCCCGAGGCCATCACCAAAGTTGATCCCGCGTATCCGCAGGATTTGATGCATGATCGAGTGGAAGGAACGGTGATTCTCTATGCTGTCATCCATGCCGATGGCAGCGTTGGAGAAGTAAAAGTGCTTGAGGGCTTTGATGATCGGCTGAATGAAAATGCGCGCAAGGCGCTTGAACAGTGGCGATTTCGTCCCGGCACAAAAGATGGCATGCCGGTGGACATTGAAGCGGTCGTGCGCGTGCCTTTTAGAGTCCCACGCAGAGAGTTCTGACTATCGCGCGGCCGCCAGATTGTTTGAAACAGCTTCAATCGCCTGGTAAATCTTGGGATGTGTGCAAACTTCGTAATAGTAGCGGTCAGTCACGCCTTTGGGAGAGAAGTCGCGCGCGTCAACATGGGTGATGCGGCCTTCACGCACGATGATGTGATGAAAAGACCCTTGTCCCAGCGGCACAACGCCGGCATAAACGCGCACTGCGCTCTTCTGCCAGATCATCGGGACCTGCAGGTCGTATGCCTGGAGTGAGATTTCACCGCGCAGCTTCTGAAACGCCGCCTCATTGATGTGAATGCCGCCAATGTTGTAGCGCAGCAGAAATTCGTCGGGATTGCCGCCGGTATCTTCGTCTTCAACCGCCTTGAATGAGAACACATTAAACAGCAGCTCGCGGTCTTTCATCAGCCGGCGCACGCCCTTGCTGCAGGAAGAGAGGCGGTCGCTCTCATTCAGGGCCTTTGAGATCATGATTTTCTTGTTGCCGTCCATCAGGTACATGGGCGCGGAATCCTGGTATGAGATTCCTATTCCCAGTTCAAGGCTTGGCAGCCCGGCGGAGAGTGATCGCTCATTGTAAGCGGTAACCACCTGGATAATTTCCTTCGCCAGCACGCAGGTTTGCGCCACGCCCAGGGCTGGCTCGCCGTCACGCTCAAACAGCGCCAGGATCAGCGCGTCGCCTTCAATAAAAACTTTCTTTGCTTCATATTTTGGCAGCAGCTTGTTGATGGGATCATAAAAATTCAAGCTGAAATACGAAGCGGGATTCAATCCTTTTTCCAGAAGCGTGCGCGTCAGCGTGGTCGATTCCCGAATGTCAGCTTTCAGCACTACGTGGTGGACCACTTTTTCTTCTGCCGGCTTCTGTTCTTCCGCCAGCAGAAATTCATAGAGCGTGTTGTTGATGGCGGAAAGCTCACGGAACCGCTCATTGGCCAGAACGTTCACGTTTTCCATGGCCTCCACTACAGCTTCCATGCGGCGCAGGTCGCGATGATAGCGCGTGAAGTCGGTAAAGAAACGCGCAGCCAGTTTTGCGCGTTCGGCTGGTTTGCAGCTTTCCACTTTTCTCACCGCGGCATGCAATCCGTCGGGCGATAGTTTGCCATGCTCTTCCAGCAGCGTTTCCACGCGCCTGCGTTCCTCGCGGGAAATAAGCGCGTTCTTGATCTGCTGGGGATTGATCGGCGGCGAGTACTGCGCCAGCAGCGGCACCGCTTCATAGGACGCAATCACGCTGTCAATCACGCCTTCGCGCTCCAGCAGCTCCGCCCATGCATTCAGCAGCGCTTTTTGCGCCTTGCCTTTGGCATTGCTGTCTTCAGGCGTGCCGCCGGCCATGATTTCATGCGCGTTTTCCGGAACATTGAGGAGTCCACCGACCATTGGGTCTTCCACATCGCTCACCAGGCCAAGCGATTTCAGGTATCGCGCGGAGATGTCTCGCATGGTTTCAAACCGGTCTTTATCGCGATCATAATTGCCCAGCATCACGTAATGTTCGGCATTGAGCAAGTTGTCCTGGCCATCTTCAGTGAATACCAGCCGGTTCAGGAACAACTCGTATTTTGCCGTCATCGCATCGCCAAAGAGCGAGCGCCTGGTGCGTCCCAGGATTTCTTTCTCTGCTTCCCGCAGAATGACAAACAGGTCCTGGCCGGCGCGCCGCAGCACGGTCTTTTTGTTGATCTGGAAATGGGCGATCCGTTCGCGCATCTCCACGGTGCGGCTTTGCCCGGACTGGCGGGGGCCTTCGTAAGATTTCACGCGATTGCGGCAGCGCTCCAGCGCCACGGCATATTGGTGCACCAGCTCGGTACGCTGAAATTTAAGGATCGCCAAACGAAAAAGCAGGTCGAGTGCAACGTTGTTCTCGGCTTTCGCCCGGTTCAATGACACAATGTGCAGCTCGGTTAGTAACCGCTTAAACTCTGCCAAGTCTGATTGGCGGTTCCCATTGCCGTTCGGGCGCATCGGCGGGCGTCCGTTTGGCCGGTCGTCCGCAACCATGTCTTCTACATTCCCATGCTTGGCCACGAGTTTTAAAATGTGCTGGCGTGCGAGCTCAGTGAACTTGGAGCTCAGGTAAACGTCGTGCCGGAGATTATCTAGTCCCGTGACCAGGCCTTCCAAAACGAGCGAGGGTTCATCGCTGGTCACAACAAGCTGACGGGCGTGATCAGGCAAACTACCGCGTTGAAGGAACGAAAACGACATTTCGGCCGGGGTGTACTTGGGGGAATGTCTGGATTGTACCCCAGCTGTGCGGCTTCAGTTACGTTACTATTGGCACCATA
>JBAVUZ010000146.1:0-5790 GCA_049697035.1 Candidatus Angelobacter sp.
CTACATCTACAGGTCTTGCGGAACCCCGCTCCTGAAGGCAGGGCCGATACCGGCACAGAGAAAACACTCTTGAGCGAGAGATCCGGCATCAGGTAAGTGCGAATCGAGCCAACGGAACTCTGCGCCGCTTCATCGGGAGGGGCAGCCGCGGTTGCGCTGGCCACAGCCGCCAGCAGGATGGTGGCAAAAAGCAACATCTTTAAAATCGAGCGTGAAAACATGCGATCTCCTTTCGGGGAACCCGTATTCGACTCGAAAAGGAAGCCGAATGGACCGGCTCCATGGCTCGGATTGTAGCAATCCTGTATCGCGGTTGATTAGAAATTCCTGAGTGTTTGCCGACGACTTTCCCATTCCGGGAAAACCGAGCACAAACGCTTAAGAGAATTCTCAGTTGCACTTGGCCTTGAACGCGGGCAGCGCGGTCTTGCGGGAGGATTCCCCGGAGTCCTGGAACCACTGCGCTTCCGGCGATTTCGCGCAGCAACTGGGAGCCGCCAGGCAAACGCCACCCGGACCGCAGTCAGCATCCGTGTTGCAGTTGTTTGTGGCGCAGCTGCATCGACAGGCGCCTTTGAATTTGGGAGGGGCAGCGTTGGCTTCAGCTTGCGGCGCCAGCGGAACGGTGAAAACACTCTTCAATGAGAGATCAGGCATCAGGTAAGTTTGAATCGAGCCGACGGAACTCTGCGCCTCTTCACTTGCAGGAGCAGCCGCCGATGACGCAAGCGGGGTTATCAGAAGAATGGAGATAAAGAGGAACGTCTTCAGCAGAATTGAACGTGAAAACATGGGGGATCTCCTTTTTGGAGAACCAGGATGGCTCAACGAAGCCGAATTCCCGGCTCCTAACGATGAATTGTAGCCCTGTCTTCAGCCAGTCAGGCACGATATTCCAATCTGCAGGCGCGGCTGGTTTCCATTTTGGGAAAAGCGAAACGCAAGGCGCGAATGAAGCAACACTCGGGAATCAGTCTCAGGCACTGCAACCCCGCTTTGTCGGCAGAAACACTTGGTTCATTGCGTTGAGCTTGGCAGGAATTTTACGATGATGCGAATTTCTCCGTGGATATGCCAGTTGAATTCTTCCAGTTTCCCAGCGGGTATCCAGTATTCCAGGTGCTGGCTGCTTCCTGCTTTTCTGATCTCGAAACGCTCAAGATATTTACTTTCAATATCGAACTCCAGGACATAACCTACAAATCCAGCACGCTCGTCTTTTGTGTTCCAATCGCGAGCAATCTGCTCAGCGTATTCCTTCGTCAAAACTGGATAGAAGATTGGTTGTTCGGGAAGGCGGGGAGGGAAGGATTTGAATCCACTGGGCGCGATCAGATCAAGCTCGCCTTGTCCGACAGGACGGTAGAGTTTGGTGGTTGATGTCATTTAGGATCACGAATCGGCTCGCGGCTCAGTTCGAGTTCCTTTCCGACGCAGGTAATTGCTAATTGCTAATTGCTATTTGCTTTCTTTCAATCTCCCGCGACTGCAGCTTCTACTTTGTCCGGTTTGTGCCGCATATGTTCCCACATGTCGGCCACGCGGCTGCGAAGTTCTTCAGTGATCTGCTTGTATGTCTCTTCCGGGTTCGTCAATGTCTCCGGCGGAAAGATAGGATCGCCAAACTGGACGCGCAGTTTTGCCAGCCGGGGAAAGCGCTTGCTGCGCGGCCATGCGTCATAGAATCCTTCCAGAGCCACGGGATAGATGGGGACTTTTAAATTAGCGGCCAGAATTGCCGCGCCTTTCTTGAACTTCTTGGCGTGCCATCGACAGACCGCTCGCCTTCAGGATAGAGCGCCAGGTTCTGGCCGTGCTTGAGTCCATACGCGCCGGCACGCATGGCGTTCACCAGATTGGAGTCAGGATCGACAGGCACGAGCCTGAAGGTGCGGCCCAGGTAATGAAAAACACCCTGGCCAAAGATCTCGCTGGTGCCCACGTAAAACATATTTTTGAAAAGACGCCATGGAATCTGGCTGGCGACGACCGGCCCATCGAGAAAACTCTGATGGTTGGGAGAAAGAATGAACGGACCTTTCTTCGGCAGCTTCTCTTTGCCAATCACTTCCAGGCCAAAGAAGACGCGCGTGATGACCGCGACGAATTTACCCAGCACAAACCACAAAAATGTAAACAGACGGCTGGTGCTCAGAGCGGCCAACACTTTAGGATCTTCTGGATCAACGCTCAGCACCGAGTCCCAGCCGGGCGCCGACGCGCGTGAGCCCATGGCCGATGCGCCTCCGCTAGCTTGTAGCACAGCGTCCACCAGTTCGCGGACCGTGTAAACCTGGGCAATCACTTTTTCGTCGAGTCGCGCATTCATCTGGCGCTCAAGCTCTACGACCAGCTCAACGCGTTCCATGGAATCAAAGCCCAGATCGAGCTCGAGATTAGAGGAGGGAAGCACCTGCTTTTCAGCTTTGCTGGCGCTGCGTATCACTTCCAGCGCTTTTTGAACTTCCGACGAAGCCAGCCACGCAGCTTCTTCTCCGGTGGGTTCTTCGGCAACGGCGCCCACGTTACCGGCTCCGCCGCCTTCACCGGCCAGCACGCGCCGCTGGATTTCAAAGCGCTTCAGCTTGCGCGTGGTAGTGCGCGGCAGAGGATCGGACCAGAGATCGAAGCTCAATATGCGCTTGGTGCTCGGCAGTTCCATGGAAAGATTTTCCACGTCAAAGCGGATCACCTCACGCGTGTTCACGATCTTGCGTTCGCGTAGCACGTCAAAGTTGGGAACAATCACAGCATGCAGCCGCTCGGAAAACGGTTCGCCCGGCCGGTTCACCAACCCAATGACGCAAATTTCTTTGATAAAAGGAGAGCGCATGTATTGCGCTTCAAGTTCTTCGGGGTAAATATTCTTGCCCGAACTCAGAACGATGATTTCTTTCTTGCGGCCGGTAATGAACAGATTGCCGCGCTCATCCTGGTAGCCCAGGTCGCCGCTGTAGAGCCAGCCGTCGCGAAGGGTTTCTGCCGTGGCTTCCGCGCGGTTGTAATAGCCTTTCATGATGATGTCACCGCTGATGGCGATCTCGCCCACGGGGTACGGCAGGCCCTCTGCTGGCTGAGGATCGATAATTTTTATTTGCACGCCCTTGAGCGGCTGCCCCACTGATCCCATGACTCTTGCTTTAGGAGGTGTGACGGTGGCGCCACCGCAAGTTTCCGTGAGGCCATAGGCTTGCAGCATTTTGAATCCCAGCTTCTCCATATCGCGCCCGACTTTGGGATCGAAGGCGGAGCCGCCTGTGATGAAATAGCGGAGTTGCGGTCCAAGCTGTTTGTGTACCTGCCGAAAAAATAATTTGCCTAGATTCAAGCCCATCTTGTTGCCTGCCGCAGAAATTGCCATCATGGCGCGGAAGGCCAGGCGTGCTGGCACTGACTTGGCTTTCACCTGCTGCATTACTCGTTCATGAATCAGGTAAAAGAATTGCGGGACGCAACAAAACAAGGTAATGCCGCGTTCGCTCAGCGCACGCAGCAGCTCGGTGGTGTTCAGCGTTCCCAGGTAAACGATCTTTGCGCCGATGACAAGGGGCATCAGCAGATTGGCCACTTGCGCCAGGGCGTGAAAGAGCGGTAGCACGCCAAGAATGGCGTCGTTGGGCGTGACCTGGATGGCGCTGAAAATGGCGTCGGCTTCCGCCAGAAGATTTTTGTGCGTCAGCGTGACGCCTTTGGGGTCGCTGGTAGTGCCGGAGGTGTACAGAAGCACGGCATTGTCGGTATCAAAGATTCGTGCAGGACGAAAATCGCCCTGCCCCGCGGCAAACATTCCCGTCAGGTTGGAATAGCGGCCTTCGCCGGAGCCATCGATCATCACAATCCGCACCAGCGTTTCTTCCACGGCTTTTTCCACCGCGGGCAGATGTTCGGAGTCAGTAAAGATGATGGCGCTGCCGGAATCCCATAGCAGCTTGTTGACCTGGTGCGCGTTGAAGGCGGTATCCAGCGGCACGGCAGCGGCCCCCGCAGACATGATGCCGAGATAGGCAGCCACCCAGAGCGGACTGTTTTGCGCCATGATGGCGCAGCGCACGCCCTCTGACATGCCCGATTCGCGCAGCCATCGGCCAACAGATTCACCCATGCGGCGCAGCTCCGCGTAGGTGAGGCTTTCCACCTTGCCGGACGAGCGCTGCAGTTCGAGCGCAGTGTGGTCCGGATATTTTTCTACGGATTGCAGAAAACAACTGTAAAAGCCGTGCATTCAGGTCAGTAAGTTTTGGGGGAGAGTTCTAACCACAGTATCGCATCTTGCGGAACCGGAGTCACGCCCGTAACGCCATGCAGACATCGCCGTTCAGGCGAAGACAATTGCGATTCAACGCGCCAGGACGGCCATTCAGCAGAAAAGCTTGCGCCGTCCGCAATAGCTGTTAAAATCTCAGGTTGACCCACACAGCTTATTGAGATACGGAGACCTTTACTTTTATGGCATATGTAATTGCAGAGCCTTGCATCGGGACCAAGGACGCGGCCTGCGTGGATGCATGTCCGGTGGATTGTATCCACCCCAAAAAGGACGAACCGCAGTTTGAGGGTTCCAACATGCTGTTCATTGATCCGGTGGAATGTATTGACTGTGGCGCGTGCGTGCCGGTGTGCCCGGTGTCCGCCATTTTTGCCCTGGACGATCTGCCGGAGAAATGGAAAGAGTACGCGGAGAAGAACGCCAAGTATTTTGGCCGCTAACAGCTGAACCAGAGTTTCTGAACGCGCAGCCGCCTAAGCTGTGCGTTTTTCATTTGCTAGAAACTTGAACCACAAAGGACACGAAGGTTCACAAAGGTTTTCCTGTGAAGTCATCTTACCTACCTCTTTCGCCTGGACCTTTCTGGTGGATGGCCCTAAACGCATGCGCTGACTACAAAGCGCATGACGGCACCATAACGCTTCCAATTTATAATCACCACCGCTGTGCTCCTTGGTGTCCTTTGCGGTAAATTGTTTTTAAATCCCCATGCCCAGGCAATCTGAAGCCCTGATTTTGCGCACCTACCCGTTTCATGAAGCGGACCTGCTGGTGACTTTTTTTACGCGCACTGAAGGGAAGATTCGGGGCGTGGCCAAGGCAGCCAAGCGTTCAAAGCGGCGTTTTGGCGGCGCGCTGGAGCCGCTGACGCATGTGACCGCGCACTGGGAGGAAAAAGAAAAACAGGAACTGGTGCGGCTGGATTCCTGCGACATTATTTCTTCACCGCTGGCGAATGAGGTCACCTACCCGCGGCTGGTGGCTTTGAGCTACGTGGCGGAAGTGATCGACCAGCTACTGCCCGACCGCGAGCCCAATGACGATATCTTTCGGCTCACGCTTGCCGTGGTCCATCACTTGAAAGCCGATTCCATCTGGATGCCGCTGACATATTTTGATCTGTGGATTGTGCGCCTCATCGGCCTGCTGCCCGACCTGCACGCCTGCGTGATGTGCGGCGCGGTGCTGAATGGAAATAAAGCATATTTTCATCCGCTGGCGGATGGTCTGCTTTGCCAGGATGATAAAAGGCTGGCCAGCACGGAAATTTCCGCCGACTCCCGCGCTCAGGCGACAGAAATGTTTCGCGCGCCGTTGAACCGCCTTAAGAGCGATCCCTGGGCGCGTAGCCGTGGCGCTGATCTTCGCCGCTTTCTGGCCCAGCGCATTGAGCGACATATTGAGAAAAAATTGGTGACGGCGGCGATGCTGGAAAGGATCTAGGAATTGCCAAAATCGCCGAAATTGCCAAAGGTTGCCAAAAACGAAAATCATGCCTGAAAAACATCGCTGTTCCGAAACCG